>DASRHX010000935.1:0-3474 GCA_035650295.1 Bryobacteraceae bacterium
GAACAGGGAGAGGTGGAGTTTGGACATAGAGATACTCCTTCTAGTCCAAAAGCGAGGTTGGCCCCACTTGCCCGCCACGAATGTTGACCGAATCTGAGTGGGAGGACAAGCCTTCGGCGGGCTGGCTGGCGTCGATTTTAGATTAAATATTCGTATTTATTGTCACTACGGGGGTTGGTATGGTAACAGGTATGCGCACAAGGCGAATTGTGGCGGGAGCGGTGCTGGCGGTGGTGTCGGCGGCGGGCCTGGTCTGCGCGCAATCGCTCGCGGTGAAGTCGCATACGCTGGAGAACGGCATGAAGGTGATCGTGCACGAGGATCACGATTTGCCGAATGTAGCGTTGTATTTCTTCTTCAAGATCGGTTCGCGCAACGAGCGGCCAGGGACGACGGGGTTGAGCCACTTCTTTGAACACATGATGTTTAACGGCGCGAAGAAGTACGGCCCGAAGCAGTTCGATATTCAAATGGAAAAGTCCGGCGGGGCGAACAATGCGTACACGACGCAGGACGTGACGGTGTACACGGACTGGTTCGCGAAGAGCGCGATGGATCTGATATTCGATATGGAGTCCGACCGGATCGCGAGCCTGGCCATCGATCCGAAGATTGTGGAGAGCGAGCGTGGGGTTGTGTATAGCGAGCGGCGGCTGCGCACGGACAACTCGAACTTTGGCGCGTTGAACGAACAGGTGAACGCGGCGGCGTTTACGGCGCATCCCTATGGATGGCCGGTGGTGGGATGGCCATCGGATATCGAGGGGTGGACGCTTGACGATTTGAAGGCGCATTTCAAGATGGGCTATGCGCCGAACAACTGCGTGGTGGTGATTACGGGCGATGTGACCGACGCCGAGGCGATGGAGATGGTGAAGAAGTATCTGGCGCCGATCCCGAAGCAGGAGCCGCCTCCACCGGTGCGGACAGTAGAGCCGGAGCAGAAGGGCGAGCGGCGTGTTGTGGTGGAGAAGGCGGCGCAGGCGCCGTTGTGGATGGCGAGCTATCACGCGGTGCGTTCGCGCGATGCCGATTACTGGCCACTGGAGGCGTTGGGGCGGGTGCTGGCGACGGGGCGCAGCTCGCGGCTGCACCAGAGGCTGGTGGAGAAAGAGCAGTTGGCGTTGAATGTGCGGGCGGGGACGGGGGAGTCGATGGATCCGGGGACATTCGACGTGACGATGCAACTGAGGCCGGGCGTGGACGTGGCGAAGGCGGAGGCGGCTCTCGATGAAGAACTGGCGCGAGTGGCCAAGGATGGCATCGAGGAGCGGGAGCTCGAAAAAACAAGAAACCAAATGAGGACGGAATTGTTTCGGGAGCTTTCGACGATCGCGGGCAAGGCGAACTTGCTGGGGCGTTGGGAGGTGTTCTACGGCGGGCACGAAAAACTGGCTGGAGCGGATGGAATTTTGCAGGGGCTGACGGTTGACCAGGTGAAATCGGTGGCGGCGAAATATGTGAAGAAATCGAATCGAACGGTGGGTGTGTTGGTGCCGGTGAAACAGGAGGCCCGCAAATGAAGAGCTTCCTCGCCGGGCTGCTGATTGCGAGTGCGATGTGGGGGCAGGTGAAGTTGCCGCCGTTTACGACGCGGACGTTGGACAACGGGGTGACGGCGATTTTGTGCGTGAAGAAAGACGTTCCGATGCTGGCGATGAACATGATCGCGCGCGGAGGGGACGAGGCAGATCCTGCGGGGATGGCGGGTGTGGGCGGATTGATGATGGAGCTGACGCAGCGTGGGACGAAGACGCGGACGGCCGAGCAGTTCGCGGGAGAACTCGATTTTCTTGGGGCGACGTGGCGCGGGCAGAGCGGACCGCAATCGTTCTCGGTGGGTGTGGAGGCGCTGGCGGCGAATGCGTCAAAGGCGATGGAGTTGATAGCCGATGCGGTGGGCAGCCCGGCGTTTGCCGAGGCCGAATTCAAGCGCGCGCTGGCGCAGAGGATAGACGCGGCGAAGGCGGCGAAAGACAATCCGCAGGCCGCGATCGGGCCGTACTTCCAATCCTTCTTTTTCGGCGCGGCGCATCCTTACGGGCGAGTGGAAGACGAGTTGTCGCTTGCGAAGATCACGCGCGAGGCAGTGGCGGCGCATCACGCCAAGATGTTCGCGGGAAAGAACGTGACGATCGTCGTGGTGGGCGATTTTGATTTGGAGCAGATGGCCGCCTTGGTGAAGAAGTCGTTTGGAGCGATGGCGGCGGGCAGCGAGTATCAGTGGGTGAAAGAGGAAGGATTACCGAAGCGAGCGACGGCACGGCTGCTGTTGGTGGACAAGCCCGACGCGACGCAAACCTACTTCACGATCGCGCAGCCGGGCATTACCAGGACGCATCCGGACCGGGTGGCGCTGCAAATCGTGAATACGCTATTCGGCGGCCGGTTTACATCGATGTTGAACGACGAGCTGCGGGTGAACACGGGGTTGACCTACGGAGCGCATTCGGAGGTGTCGCAGGACCGGCTGACGGGGGCGATCGAGATTTCGACGTTCACCAAAACGGAGACGACGGTGGAGGCGATGGACCTGGCGCTTGCGGTGCTGAAGAAGCTGCGCGACAAGGGGTTGGATCAGGAGATGCTGGCAAGCGCGAAGGCGTACACGAAGGGCATGTATCCGACGCGGGCGCTGGAGACGCACGGGCAGATTGCGCGGGTGTTGGGCGATTTGCACTTGTTCGGATTGAACAAGGGCGAGATTGACGATTACTTTTCGCGGATTGATGCGTTGTCGGTGGAGCAGGTGAACGAGGTGGCGCGGAAATACTTCCGGGACGAGAACCTGCAGTTTTGTTTGGTAGGTCCGGCGGCGAAGATTCAAGACAAAGTGAAGAAGTACGCGCCGAAGATGAGGGTGATAGCGATCACGGACCCAGGGTTTACTGTGGCGGAGTTCTGAGCGAAGAATAATTGGCCGCCGATGGACGCGGATGGCGCCCTCATTAATTGACAGTTTATGAAGGCAGCGCTAGATTGCATGGCGATGACTTCGCTAAATATCTCACTTCCACAGGGCCTCAAGGACTATGTTGAGGATCAGGTTGCCCAAGGCGGATACAGCACGCCGAGCGAGTACCTGCGGGAGCTATTGCGGCAAGATCAAAAGCGGCGGGTGGAGGAACAATTGGAGGCGCGGCTGCTGGAAGGGTTGAATTCAGGCGATCCAATTGAAATCACGCCAGAGTATTGGGAGAAGAAGCGGCAGGCGATTATGGAGCGGCACAAGCCGAAGGCCAGGAAGCGGTGATTTGCGTTATGTGATTCGCACGGAGGCGGATCGGGATCTTGACGAGATCGCCGGATACCTGCTCGAGCACGCTGGTCTCGAGATGAGCCTTCGGTTTTTCACGCAAACCGACAAGACATTTTCATTGCTCGCCAACCAACCGGGGATGGGGTGGCAGTGCAAGCTTGAGTTGCCGGACCTCAAGAGGGTGCGTGTCGTTCCAGTTGGGAGTCCATCTGAAA
>DASRHX010000936.1:0-3196 GCA_035650295.1 Bryobacteraceae bacterium
GTGCCAGTAAACGCAAATGCAGAGAAGTGATCCCAATGCGCATAATATGTATCCGTACTCTTATTTGCATGAGAGTGTAGCCGCCCGAAGAGATCCTTTGTCGCCTTGCCGATGTAGTAAAGATTATCGCCCCGATATAGCATATATACACCGGGCAGTTCTAACTGCCGAACAAATTGCTTGATCAACAATCGTCCGTTCTCCTTCTTCTGGAACATTGCGCGGGGCCACATGCGTATGATCTCAAAATCGCGGGTTGGTTCGATCAGCATCACTATAGACTACACGAATGTTGGGATAGTGAGACACTCCTCATGGCGATGCGGGCGAGTAGGTTCCGGGCTTAGTCCAAGTGGGCACGGTTAGGTACATCTCGTGTTCCAAGAAGATCAAATGATAGGGCCGAGTGAGGGCACACCCTGAGGCTTGAGGATGCAGCCCACATAGTCTCTACGCCGCAGCCTGCTTGTTGGCGCAGCAGCGTTTGTACTTCAGGCCGGAGTTGCAGGGGCATTGCGCGTTTCGGCCGGGCGCTACCCGCGCGGGAGTCGCGGCCAGTTGGGCGTCGACTTTGGCGTCGTCGAGTTTGCAGTGGTCGAGCAGGCGATCGAACGGGTTGGGCATGGGGCGTGGTCGCGGGGGGACGCGGAAGCCCGAGCGCGAGGTGTGGGAGGCGACGACGGCTAACAGCGGCCGGGCGGCTTGGGTTTCGTCCTCGAGTTGGAGTTGGCGGGCCATTTTCAAACGGCGGAACTCCTCGTAGGCGTAGCGGAGCTTGGATTCGGTAGTGAGCAGAATCCGCATGCGGCGCGGGGTTTCGGTTTGGGTGAATTCGGGGTCGCGCTCGATGTGCCGCGACAGGAACGAGGCGCAGGTCGAGAGGCGGACGATGGTGTCGAAGAAGAGCTCTTCCAACTGCGACGAGGGAAGGAGCTCGGAGCGAAGGCGTTCGGCGAGAGAAGTCATCCTAAATCCATTATGACAGAGGCCTATGCAAGCGTTTCCCGGTAACCTATTGATAATAATAGGCAATTTGGCTGTGACCGTGGGTTTGTGTTTCTCACGCTAGACTGAGGGCATGATTAACGGCACACACTTGCTGCTCTATTCGGCGGATGCGGAGGCGGATCGGGCGTTTCTGCGCGACGTGTTGGGGTTCCGGCACGTGGATGTCGGTCAGGGCTGGTTGATCTTCGGGTTACCGCCCGCTGAGGTTGGCGTGCATCCAGGGGATGGGACGTTCGTGCAGCAGCATGCGGGCAAGAAGATGCTGGGCGCCGTGGTGTATCTCATGTGCGATGACGTCGAGGGCGAGGTTGCGCACCTGGCGGCAAAGGGCGTCGAGTGTACGGAGATTGAAGTGGCGAATTGGGGACTGGCAACGTCGATTCCGATGCCCGGTGGCGGATCGATCGGGTTATATCAGCCGACCCACGAGACGGCGGCGTGAGGACGGACGCCGACAGCGCGTGAAGGGAACGCACCGTGAGCGAGAGTTCTGCAAGTTGTACAGAATCATGTACAATGTGATCAGGGATTCGTATGAAAGAACTCACGAAGCCGATTTCCGAAGTGAGGCAGAAGCTGCCGGCGCTTGCCAGGGCCGCTCAGGAACGTATGGCACGAGTTGTGATTACGCAGCAGGGGCGGCCGCAGGCGGTGTTGCTGGGCTATGAAGACTTCCTGGGGATGAAGACGGCGGTCGAGCTGCTGCGCAGGCCGGGATTGGCTGCAGGGATGGAAGAGGCGTCCGCGGAGTTGGAGCGTGGGGAAGGAGTGCCTTTGGAGGGGGTGACGGAGGCGGTGCGGAACCACTCGGCGGAGGCGGGGAAGCAGCAGGGGACGGCATTCGAACTGAAAGCCAGAGCGCTGCTGAACAAGGGAAACGCTTTGACGCGGCTTGGCAAAGCCGACGAGGCGATTGCCTCGTACGACGAGGTGTTAAGCCTGTTCAAGCGGTAGGCCTCGCCTGTGAAGCGAACTCCGATGCGGAGACCGAGCGTGCCACCGAGTATGATCGCGCGGATTGCGCAATTGGGAGCGAGCGATGCGGAGTTGGATGCGATCATCCAGGCGTTGCGGGAACTGGCGGCGGATCCGAAGCTGGGCTACAAAATTCCGTTTCAAGGCGCGAGCAAGCGGGAGCGGCGGCGGTTTGATGTGGGACGTTTTGGATTGATCTACGAGTTCGGCGCAAAAGAGCTGGGCCTTGTGCAGGTGATCGACTGAGCGTGATGGCGGTGACAGACGCGCAGCTCAATATTGCGGCGTTCGCGCTTTCGGCTACAGGGGCCTCGGGATCGCCGGCACGTTGCTGCAGGCGAACGCTTATTATCCTTTCGCCGCGAAGCGGTTCTTCGGACACATGGTCCACGTGGGCATGACGCTGTTTAGGAAGGGCTATCGCCCGGTAAGGGACGAGATGCGTGTGGCGGTGAAGCTGTCGGAGGCGCGGGGAGAGGACCGTGTGCGTTCGCTTAAGGGGCTGTATTTGGTGGCGGTGGCGTTTCTTCTGCAGCTTGCTGGTGCGGCGTTGGCGTTGGTGGCAGCGCTGTAGAGGCTAGACGCTGACTTGTTGCTGCCGGCGAATGTGATCGATGGTGAGGCGCAGGCCTTCGTCGAAGGGGACGCGCGGTTTCCAATCGAGGAGACGTTGGGCTTTGGCGATGTCGGGGCGGCGGCGGCGGGGGTCGTCGGTGGGGAGTTCACGAAATTCGATGGTTGAGGACGAGCCGGTAGCGGCGCGGACGGCCTCGGCGAATTCGAGGACGGTCATTTCGTGCGGGTTGCCCAGGTTCACCGGGTAGGGTTCATCGGAGAGCGAGAGGCGGATGAGGCCGTCGACGAGGTCCGAAACATAACAGAAGCTTCTTGTTTGAGAGCCGTCGCCATAGACGGTGAGCGGCAGGCCCTTGAGCGCCTGATCGATCAGGTTAGGCACGACGCGGCCATCGTCGAGTTTCATTCGTGGCCCGTAGGTATTGAAGATTCGTGCGATGCGCGTGCGCATGGCGTACTTGCGGTGGTAGGCCATGGTGACGGCCTCGGCGAAGCGCTTGGCTTCGTCGTAGCAGGAGCGCGGTCCGACAGGGTTAACGTTGCCCCAATAGTCTTCGCGCTGAGGATGGACATCGGGGTCGCCGTAGCATTCCGAGGTGGAGGCGAGCAGCGAGCGGGCGGAGTGGGCGCGGGCGAG
>DASRHX010000937.1:0-14666 GCA_035650295.1 Bryobacteraceae bacterium
CGCGCATTTCCCGGTAAATCGGAGTTCTCGGGAGGGAACCCACCGTATGTCTGATCAGGCCAGCCGTCTGCAAGCAGTTCTCAATCGCATCCAAAGTGCGGATCCAAAATTGGGCGAAGAACTCAAATCGAAGCGAAGTGAATTGACCGCCGCTCCGCGCATCAGCGCAGGAATGGCCGCGATGCCGTTGGCAGGCATGGCGGCCGAAGGCGCCGCGCCCGCTAGGGTGCCGATGCCGCTGATGACGCCCGAAACCATCGTCCTCAGAACCGGCCGCCCCGTGCTGCAGGTTTTCCAGGACGAAGCCAAGCTGGAATTCAGCGATGCGGAGAGCGAAGTGTGGCGCGAACGGCTCACCAAAGCAAAATCGCAACTCACGCAAGCGATCCGCGCCGTCGGACGCGTCGAACTAACCAACCATCCACGCTTTCAATGGGTCGGAACGGGCTGGCTCGTGCAGTCCGATGTAGTGGTCACGAATCGTCACGTCGCCAATGAATTCGGGCGTCAGCGCGGCGCGAGGTTTGTCTTCCGTTCGAGCTTCGGCAGGCCAATCAGGGCCGATATCGATTTTCTCGAGGAGTTCAATCGCCGCAACAGCAAAACCTTTCGCCTTGTCGAAATTCTCCACATCGAAGAAGAGCCGGGACCCGACATCGCCTTCCTCCGTGTCGACCCCGGCGATGGCCTCGCTCAACCCATTCGCCTCTCTGCACGCGCGGCCCAAGCACAGGAACAGGTCGCCGTCATCGGATATCCGGCGCGCGACAGCCGCATCCCCGATCAGGATCTGATGTTCAGCATCTTTGGAGATGTCTTCGATAAGAAACGCCTCGCCCCCGGTCAGATCAGTGGCGACGATGACGGTCTCCTCCAACATGACTGTTCCACTCTTGGCGGCAACTCCGGTTCAGTCGTTTTGAGTCTCGATTCCGGCGAGGCCCTGGGTCTACACTTCGCCGGTCGCTTCCTGGAAGCCAATTTCGCAGTTCCCGCCGAGCTTGTGGCCGACCGCCTTAGCCGCATCGGCAGCAGCGAAGGACGCCCGGTTTCCATTACGAGTAAGCCCGACATTGCCGCCACGCTCCAGCAGCCATCCCCGCAAACACTCACCTGTACGATTCCCATTCGATTGCAGATCGAAGTCGGCTCCCCTGAATTCGGCGAGCCTAAAATATCGGTACAGTCATCCACTGCGGCCATCGCTCCAGTCCCGCGACGCAGCGCCGCTGTCGAAGACGTCATCACCACGGAAGCTCCGCCGGAATCCTACGCTGACCGAGGCGGTTACGATCCCGCGTTTCTTTCGGAAGGCCCGGCTATTCCTCTCCCCAAGATCATCCGCGACGCCGATCAGGTCCTCGAATTCGTGTTCGATGGCAAGGATGAGTTTGAGCTGAAGTACCAGCACTACTCTGTCGTTATGCACAAGAAACGGCGTATCTGCTTCTACAGCGCCGTTAACATCGACGGCAAGCAATCGAAGAAAACCGTTCGTCCCGGCTGGCGCACCGACCCCCGCATACCCACCGAGCTACAAATCATCAAGGAGTGTTACGGTATCGAGCCCAAGTTTAGCCGCGGTCACATGACCCGCCGCGAAGACCCCGCCTGGGGCTCGAAAGCCGAGGCCAACCTCGGCTGCGCCGATTCGATGCACGTCACCAACGCAGTCCCGCAAATGCAGTCGTTCAATGCAGGTATCTGGCTTGGCCTGGAAGACTACGCTCTCCAAAATGCCCGCGAAGCCGACATGCGCATTACCGTCATCACGGGGCCGTTCCTTCACTCCAACGATCCCATTCGATTCGGAGTCAAAATTCCGCGCTCATTCTGGAAAGTCATCGCTTTCGTCCACGACGAAACCGGCAAGCTCTGCGCCTCCGGCTACACCATCTCGCAAGACAACGTCATGCCCGAAGAGGAATTTGTCTTCGGCGAATATGACACCCATCAACGCTCGCTCAAGTCCATTGAGGCCAAGGCGGGCGTCTCGTTCGGCAGCCTCACTTCACGCGACGTTTTCGGCGACGACGATGAAGAGGCAATGGAAGCGCCACTCACCAGCTTCGCCGACATCCGCCTCAAACCCAAAGGAGCCTGACTCATGCCCAATCGGAGAATCGCCAGCCTCGTTCGCGAAACGGACCCAGCCAAACGCCTCGCGCGTGAGATGGCCACACCGATGAATACGCCACCCGAACCGGAGGTTCTGGCTGAAGCAGCCCGTGCGCTTCAGTTGATCGAACGCGCTCAGCGCCGGCCCGGCGTGATGAGTACGGTGCAAGATCCGTTTGCTTCGCTACTGCAAACGCATCTTGCCAAGTTCGGCCCCGCCTCGGAGGGTCCCGGCGCGCAGGCACTGGAGGTGAAGTACGACGAACGCGATGTCATCGGCTGGGCGGCCAGCGTCGTATTCGATTGGTGGAAGCGAATCACGAGATTCAAATGGACTGAACCCGGCCTCGTCCCCGGCACGATTTCCAACCAGTGCCGCGTCGCCGCGTTTGGCGACTGGGCCACCGGCCTTTATGGCGCGCCTGTCGTATCCAAGAGCATTGTCGACGATCCCGTTGGACACCAATTGGTGCTGCATCTCGGCGACACTTATTACTCGGGCGACGACGACGAGATCGCCGATGGCCTCATTTCCGTCTGGCCACGCGCCGCCGGGGCCGTCCACCGCGCCCTCAACGGCAACCACGAAATGTACACCGGCGGCGAGGCGTACTTCAATGCGATCCGTAAGGAGTTCGGCCAAAGCTCCAGCTACTTTGCCCTGCAAAACGATCATTGGATATTGGCCGGTCTGGACACCGCCTACAGTGACCACGATTTGCACGGCAATCAGGCCGCCTGGATCGATTCGCTGCTAGCCCAGGCCGGCGGCCGGCGGCTCATCCTCTTCTCTCACCATCAGCCGTTCTCGCTGCTCGATAGCCAGGGACCGAGGCTGGCCGCAAAGCTCGCGAATCCGCTGAAGAACCGCCAGATCTTCGCTTGGTATTGGGGGCATGAGCATCACTGCGTCCTCTACGACGCACATCCGGCTTGGGGACTTTTGGGCCGCTGCATCGGCCACGGCGGCTTTCCCTACTTCCGTGACGAACTTCCAGGTGGCGGCGGATCTAGCACCGGCTTCCTCCGGGTGGAGTCCCGCAACGGCGTGCCCGGCGCCTTCGTCCTCGATGGTCCGAACCAGTTCGTGAAAGATCACGAAAATCAATACGGGCCCCATGGCTTTGTCACCCTCGAGTTCGACGGGCCCAATCTGAATGAAGTCGTCCGAGACGCCACCGGGGAAATCCTCCGCCAGGCCCAAATCGGCTGATTTACCTGCGCTAGCATGGAGCTTAGGTGCAATCCATGAAGCAGGCGATGTGTGTCTTTTTGCTCTGTACCGCCGTGGCCACTGCGCAAGTTTCCGTGACCGGCGCAAAGGTCAATGCCGACCCCGAACCCCGCGTGCGTCCCTTTGAAACGTTGATGCTACAGGTCCGCGTGTACGGCCAGCGCTCGAACGCCAACGGAACTGAGATGGGACGCTTGCTTCGCGGAGGTCCGAAGGTCACCGTTGTCGAAGGTGGCGGCTGGGTCTCGAAGCCCTTCAAATACCCCGGCAAAGACGACGAAACGTTTCTCCAGGAGCGAGCCTCCACGTTCGGCGGCATTTTCCAGTCGCTCACGAAAGACTACGTCGTTCAGGACACCGTGCTTTACACCGCGCCCGAAAAGCCGGGGAAGTACAAGGTTTCCGCCGACATCGAAGGTCAAAAGGGCGAAATCGAAATCGAAGTGACCTCTTCGGCTCCCACACACAAGAAGCCGGAAAAGGTTAGCTTCCCCGCCGAGCGCGCCTCCACCGATCCCTACCGCAAACTCGCCGAGCATTGGGCTCCTCTCTTCGCACAGGAAACTTGGTGGCAGCCCAAGGCCGACATCCCCACCCGCTTCGACTTCGACGGCGACTGGCAGGGTGACAACAACTGGGAAAGTATTGACGACGGCACCTCGCAAGCCTACATATACTATGCCGCCATGGAGACTGAAACCCACTGGTTTCTCCACTACAACGCATTCCATCCGCGTGATTACTCCGACAAATGCGTGGTCGGCACCTGCCACGAAAACGATAACGAAGGCCTCATTCTTACCGTTCGCAAGGATGGCAGCCAGTTCGGCAAACTCGAATTGATGGAAACCCTGGCCCACAACAACGTTTACAGCTTTTCTAACGAGCGCGGGATTGGCAGGAATATCCACAACATCGATGGCGGTATCGACTTCTACCAGGAGTCACATCCTCTTGTGTTTATCGAATCCGGCGGCCACGGGATCCAGGGCGCTCAAGGCAGCCATTCCGGCTACCGGTTCTCTGGTGATACCTTCGCGGCGGGCACCGGTATCACCTTGATCTATAAGGGCTCAGCAGAGCGGCCCCGGCATCCGAATGATCGCCTCGTGGGTTACGAACTCCTTTCCATTCACGACCACTGGTGGACGAAAGCATGCCAGCAGGAGAGTGGCTGGCAGGACCGGACGTTCGACGAATATCTCGCTTATCAGCCCACTGGCGGCCGGCCCGGCACTCCATGCCGCCTCATCGGAACCACATTTTATGGCCGCAAGGAATCTTCCAACAAAGCAAAGCCATTCTGGGGCTGGCATGACACGGCGACCAATAAGAAGAAAGTGATTGGCGTGGGACAGTGGGCCTTGGATCCTGCGTATTCGGTCTTACAAGGTCTTCGTTTTCCTGCCGATACGCCATTTTCAATGAAGTATTTGTATAATCCTTATTTGGGCATCGGAGTTGCTGGTGTGTCTTCCGCGACGGCAGGCCAGTGATTGAGGAAGTTCTTCTGGCCTAACCCTATATCTTGGGCCGTTGTCCGCGGAAATACTCAATCCTGTGGTTGACCCGCTTTACAATCCCGAACCGTCGGTCTATTATGGGTTCACCACCCCCCGAGCCGGAGCCTGCAAAGCTGCGGAACTTTATGAGGACGGTGTTAGGTCCTTTGCTACGACTCAAACGCGTTGAACTCCACGGTTTTAAGTCCTTTGCCGAGCGCACTGAGCTGCGCTTCCCAGGGAACGGCATTGCTGCGGTTGTCGGACCGAACGGTTGCGGGAAGTCAAACCTGAGCGACGCCATCAGTTGGGTGCTTGGCGAGCAATCGGCCAAGACCCTTCGCGGCGCCCGGATGGAAGATGTCATTTTCGCGGGCACTCGCGAGCGCAAGCCCCTCAGCATGGCCCAGGTCACCATGGTCCTGTACGATCCCGAATACGGCGAACGTCAGGCAGCCGCGATCGAGCTCCAGCCGGTAGAAGATGCCGTTTCCGCCTCGCCGGCTTCCCCCGAGGCGCTCGAAGTTGGCGCCGAGGAGCCGGCCAATGACCACTCCAACGGCCACGGTAATGGCCACGCCAACGGTCATTCCAATGGCCATGCAGCGAAAGTGCCTCAGTCGAAGGAAGTCACCATCACGCGCCGCCTCTACCGCTCAGGCGACAGCGAATACATGATCGACGGCCGCCACGCACGCCTTCGCGACATTCAGGATCTCTTCATGGGTACCGGTCTTGGACCGGAAAGCTACGCCATCATCGAACAGGGCCGAATCGGTCAACTGCTCAGCTCAAAGCCTGCCGACCGCCGCGCGGTCATCGAAGAAGCCGCCGGTATCAGCAAGTTCAAGACGAAGCGTCGTCTTGCCGAGGCTAAGCTCGAAAGTGCCAAGCAAAACCTCTCGCGTGTCTTCGACATTTTGGAAGAGGTCGGCCGTCAGGCCAACTCTCTCAAGCGGCAGGCGGCCAAGGCACAGCGCTACAAGGAACTGCATGAAGAGATGGTTGTGCAGTTGCGCCAGGCGCTAAGCGGACGTCACCAGATTCTGGAGCGCGAGGCAACGCGCATCGCCACTGAGCTTGGCGAGGCAAATGCCGCCTTCCAAAAGTTGGCAGAAGAGGTCAGTGAACGGGAGAAGGAACAGCACGAACGGCAGGATCAGGCGTACAAGACCGAAGCCGAACTGACGGCGGCCCGCCAGAAGCTCGCCGAGCTTCGTGTGGAAGCGGAGCGCACGCGCGGCAGGTTGGAATCGCAGGCTCGTCAAATCGGATCGATCGACACGCGGCTACAACAGGGAGAGACCGACTCCACCGATCTCGAACAGCGGCTGCGGGGCATAGCCGAGGAGATCCAGGCCCACGCCCAGTCCTTGGACGAACTCGAACAGCATGCCGCCGAGGCGCGAACACGCCTGGAATCGAAAACGCAGGAACGGGATCAGCGTGCCGCCGAACTTCGCGAGAAAGAGCAGGGCATTGAAAGCGCCCGTCAAACGGTTCTGCGGCTCCTCGGCGAAGCGAGCACGCTGAAGAATCAGCTCGCGCAGATGGAAACTTATCTGCAATCGCTTGAGCGTGACTCGGCCCGGCTCCAGCGCGAAGAGCAGATGGCCTCCGCCGATCTCGAACGCCTCGACGCCCGCAAAGGCGAGCTGACACAGACCCTTTCCGCCCGCCAGATGGAGCTCGAGTCCCTGGCGGATCAGCGGCGCCGCGTGGAAGACGATCTCCAGCAGCGCAAGACGGCACTCAGTGATTCCCGCAAGCAACTTGAGCTGCTGCGCCAGGAAGCTTCGCGCATGAAGGCGCGCAAGGATTCACTCGAAGAGATCCTTTCCCATCGTGCGTATACGGCAGATTCCGTGAAGCGTTTATTTAGCGCTTTTGAACACGGTCAGGCGCAGGATTTGAAACCGCTCGGCGTGCTCGCCGACTTCGTCGAAGTGGAGAACTCCTACGAAAAAGCGGCCGAGGAATTCCTCCACGATGAGCTCGAATACGTCCTGGTCCGAAGCTGGCAGCAAGCCGAATCCGGCATCGATCTGATGCGCACGGACATGGACGGTCGCGCCACGTTCCTTGTCGAACCCGAGCTGGGCGACAACGTCGCCTCTGATCTCCCCGAACCCGTTATTGGACCGGAAACCGGCATCGTCGCCCGGCTCAGTGAAGTTCTGCGCATGACCAATGGGTTGACCCAGGCTCCGGCGGCACTCTTGCCCCGCCTGTCCCGTTGCTTTGTCGCGGAGGATCGTCCTGCGGCGCAGCGTCTGGCGCAAACCTACCCCGACTTCTATTTCCTCTTGTCCGACGGTATCTGCTACCACGGTCATGCGGTTTCTGGCGGACGTAAAACCGGCAGCGGGCCGCTTGCCCTCAAGCGTGAGCTGCGCGAGATCACCTCACAATCCGCGCAGAAGCAAACCGCGGTCGAAGAGGTAACGCGCCGGATTGAAGAATTCGAACGCGAACTTCAACTATTGGACGAGGAACTTGAGCGCTTGCGTGGCCAGCAGCAAGGGCAGGAGAAAGACGCCCTCGCGCTCGATCATGAAATCCGTAAGCTGACTGAAGAGTACGCGCGGGCCAACTCCCGCGTCTCGGTCGCAAAGCTCGAACTGCAGCGGATCGAAAAGGAAGTGGAGCGCGTTCGCGCCGATCGCGAGCAAGGCATCCGTATCGTCGAAGAGAAGGATGGCCAGCGCCAGGTTCAGGAGGAGGCTCTTGAAGCTGCCCGCACGGCTGTAGCCGAACAGCAGCAGATTGTGGCCCACCTCGCTGAGGAGCACTCCGCGCTGCGAGTGCACGTTGCCGAACGTGAGGAACGCCGCCGCAGCGAACGCGCCGCGCAGCAACGCTTGGAACAGCAGTCAGCCGATCTCGCCCGCCGCCGCCAAGAAATCCTCAATGAGATGGAACGGCTTGGCGTCGAGCGCAACCGCCTGCTCAACGACAACATCGAGCTGGACAAACGCAGCACCGAGCTCACAGCGCTCATCGAAGCGGGTGAGGCCGATGTGCAGCGGCTTGCCGCTGACGAACAACAGCATCGCGAAACGCTGTTGACACTCGAAGAGGGATTGCGCCAACTGCGCACTCAGGTTCAGGCGGCTCAAGAGAAGCGGGCACAGGTCGAAGTGGCTCTCGTCGAAAAGCGCGCGGCCCTAAAATATCTCGACGAAACCTGCCGCAAGGAGCTCAACCTGTCCATTCAGGAGTTGGGTGAAGGTGCTGAAGCGGTTCAGGATGAGGTGGCTCTGCTCGAAGCCGAAGAGAAATACACTTCGCTCAAGCGGCGCATTGAAGCGCTCGGTGGCGTCAACCCGCAGGCGCTCGAGGAATACGAAGAGGCGCAGCGCCGCTACGACTTTCTCAACACCCAACGCCAGGACTTGCTCGACTCCGTACGCGACACAGAGAAGGCAATCCAGGAGATCGACGTCGAATCCAAAAGGCGCTTCACCGAAGCCTTCGCCATAATCAACCAGAACTTCCGTGAGACGTTCGAAAAGCTCTTCGGCGGCGGCGTCGCTGAGATGCGGTTGACCGACGAGACGAATGTGATCGACTCAGGCATCGACATTGTCGCGTCGCCTCCCGGCAAGCGGCTGCAAAACGTCTTGCTGCTCTCTGGCGGCGAAAAGGCGCTGACCGCCCTCAGTCTGCTAATGGCGATATTCCGCTACACCCCCAGCCCGTTCTGCATCCTCGACGAGGTAGACGCCCCGCTGGACGAGCCCAACATCCAGCGGCTCATGAGCCTGCTGCGCGAAATGAGCGACCAGACTCAGTTCGTCATCATCACTCACGCCAAACGCACCATGGAATCGGCCGGCACGATGTTCGGCGTCACCATGCAGGAGCCCGGCATTTCACGGTTGGTGAGCGTGAAGTTCAATCAGCCTCTCCCCGCTCCGCCTCCCAGAATGAATATGCCGGTCATGCGTCAATAGCGGGCCGTTAACTAACGCGCGACGGCATCTCAACCCTCCATCTCCCCCTAGGTCGCCACCTCCCCGATGCGCGGCGCGCCGCACTCCTGCCTGCGCGCGCCGCGCATCCAATCCTCAATTCGCTCATCATAAAGTTAGGCGCAATGGAAAAACCGCAACGTGTGGTGATCATCGGGGGAGGCTTCGCCGGTCTCACCTGCGTCCGCTCCCTACGCGGCGCTGATCTCGAAATCAAGCTTGTCGATCGGCGCAACTTCCACCTCTTTCAACCCTTGCTCTATCAAGTCGCTACCGGTGGACTGTCGCCGGGCGACATTACGGCACCGCTACGCAGCGTTTTGAGGAAGCAAAAGAACGTACAGGTATTGATGGGTGAAGTTGCCGGCTTCGACCTCTCCGGTCAGCGCGTGCTCTTGACCGATGGTGAGATTCCGTACGACACACTAGTACTCGCCGCTGGCGCCGAGAGTCATTATTTCGGCAACACCGATTGGGAGCAGTATGCGCCGGGGCTCAAGACGATCGAAGAAGCGACCGAGATCCGACGCAGAATCTTCGAAGCCTTCGAACATGCCGAACGCGAACCGGATGAGACAATGCGCCGCGCCTGGCTCCGTTTCGTCGTTGTGGGCGGCGGCCCAACGGGCGTCGAACTCGCGGGCGCCATCAGCGAGATCGCGCGCGACACCCTCCGCGACGACTTCCGTTCCATCCGCCCGGAAGAAGCTGAGATTCTGCTGCTGGAGGGCGAACCGCGCGTTCTCCCGCCCTTTCCGCCCGACCTGAGTGAAGGCGCCGAACGAGCCCTCATCGGACTCGGAGTTCGTTCGCGAACCAATGTCCGGGTTACGAAGATCGATGAGAGCGGGGTCGTCATGAAAACTGTGGGGGGCGAGCAGCGGATCGAGGCCCATACGGTCATCTGGGCCGCCGGCGTGCGCGCCAATTCCCTCGGCAAGCTGCTGGCCAATGCCCTCGGCGCCCAGACCGACCGCGGAGGGAGAGTGATCGTCAACCCAGATCTCACCGTGCCAGGACATCGAAACGTCTTTGTAATAGGCGATCTGGCCCACGCCACCGGCAAAAATGGAAGTCCGCTTCCCGGCGTTGCTCCCGTCGCCATGCAGCAGGGCCGCTATGTTGCCCGTAACCTTAAGGGGCGCTTGGAAGGGATCGCCGTTGGCGATTTCCATTATTTCGACAAAGGCACGCTGGCGACCATCGGCCGCAATGCCGCCGTCGCCGACTTTGGCCGCATCCACATCGACGGCTTTCTCGCCTGGCTCACCTGGCTGTTCGTTCACTTGATGTATATCGTGGGATTCCGCAACCGCTTGCTGGTAGCTTTGCAGTGGGGATTCCAATACCTGACATTCAATCGTGGTGCCCGCCTGATCACCGGCATGGTGCAACCCATCCGCCCGCAAACCCGTCCCGAGCTCTCCACCGCCCGAGTCGAGGATGCGCAACCTACTCCTTCGGATCGATGAATTTTTCCAGCACGAAGCCGCGCTTCCGCTTCGTGTCCACTACTTGCCCGGAATACTTCGGCGTCCCATAAATCTCTAGCGTTAATGGACGGTGGACCGGATAGTCCAGCATGAGAACTTGGCCAGGTTCCAGCGCCAGGATCGTTTCAGCCGACATAGTCGGGCCGCGCAAACGGGCATCCACCAGCATTTGGGCCGGACGAATTAGCTCAAAGATACGTTCTTGTTCGGCTTCCGAGGATTCCGACTTGCGCACCGACCACTGCTGGTCGAACTTCTGGCGCAACATCTTGATGATGATCGACGGAATGCCCATGTTCAGCATCCCGACGTTTTCACCAATTCGAACCTCCATGCTGATGGCGACAACGGCTTCGTTGGGCGCCAAAATCTGCAGCATTTGCGGTTCGGTTTCGCGAGCTTCGACATTGAAGTTGATGTTGCTAACCGCGGACCAGGCCGCCTTCAGATCGTTAAGGATGATGCGATAGATTCCATCCAGAACGCTCTGCTCGATTTCCGTGATCTCGCGGTCGAACTTTGTACTTGTTGGCTTTCCGGAACCACCCAGCAACATCTCGATCACCGGGAATACGAGAGACGGATTCATCTCCAGAACCGCGTTGCCATCGTACGGTCTCATTCCCAGCGCCGTGACGATCGTCGGCGAGGGGAGGCACTGCGAGAACTCCATGAACGAGAGCTGCTCCACCGAGACCAGATTTACCATTACGTACGCGCGCAGATACGCCGAGAGACTGGACGCCAGCGTGCGGCCGAAATTCTCGTGCAGCATGTGAATCGCCCGCAGTTGATCTTTGGCGATGCGGTCCGGCCTGCGAAAATCATAGGTAATCGCCAGCTTCCCAGGGTCGTCGTCTACGCTGGTATCTCGCCTGCTCTTGAATACATTGTCGATCTCCTCCTGGCTGAGGACTCGATCAATTGCGACGGAACGCTGCTCCACATAGGCATCATCGGGATTTCTTCCCCTCCCATGCATGTGGGATTTCCCTGTATTCCTCCTGAACGGGGGCAGGGCCATGCTAGCCGCGCCGTTTCTCTTTATGTGACGCGTATAATAGCCACCATGAATCGCCGCGCCTTTATGCAGGTCTCGGCGGCTGTCCCAGTGGCGGCACAACAGTTTCCTTCCGCACTGTTTGAACCGACTTCTGTTGCCTTAGCCTACGATGGTGTCTTCTCCTCGGCTGCGGAGCAGGCCCGCCTACTGGCCAAGCTCGCCTCGGAAGGCAAGGTGGATGCGGATCGCTACGGGCGAGGTGGAGCCGTCACGGTTTTAGAGCGACAAATGGCGGCTCTCCTCGGCAAGGACAGGGCAATCTTCTTGCCTACCGGGACGATGGCCAATCGCCTGGCACTGCAATCATTGGCCGGGGAGCGCCGCCGCGTCCTTGTCTCGCGCGAAAGCCACACATACAACGACGAAGGTAACGGGCCTCAACGCCTGAGCGGATTGAGTCTGGTGCCACTTGCGCCAGGGCGGGCCACTTTTACGGTGGAAGATATTGAGGCTGAACTTCGGCGATTCCAGGGGGGCCCGCCGCCGACGCCAGTTGGCGCCATTGCCATGGAGTGCCCCGTTCGCCGCCAAGATGGCCGGTTGTTTGACTATTTGGCGATTAGACGTCAACATCGCTGTGTTGTGCCCAACACCTGCCCCTACCTATGACCCGTCCATTCCCCCTGTTTTTCGTCTCCTTTCGACGTTGTCCAGCCGAGTTCGATTTCAGAGTGTATGCTCACGTCTATGGCGTACAAACTTGTCTTTCCCGCTCCGCAAAACGGTATGCCGTTCATTTGGAATGTATCGGCGCATGTTGGTTGGGGCGTCGAGCACCCAAACCGGCCCACCGATGTCGAACTCGTGCAATTCCTCCTCAGTGAACTGACGAAGAAGGGGGTGGTTGGAAGGACCGCAAACGGTGCAGCAAAGTCTCCACCAATTCAAGTCAACGGACGATTCGATCCCGTCATTGGCTTCTGGATCTGGTTCGCCCAGGATAGCCCATCGCTCAAAACGGAAACCATTGATGGGATCGTCAGCCCAGCGAAAGGAATGTCGTATGGGGGCGGCAAGTGGCTGATCGCAAAACTGAACTTCAGCTATAAGCAACACTTCCCCAATGATTGGCAGAACCTCAACTCTGACACGAGGCTCAGCAGCGCGCTCCGGGCCGATCTCTCGAAAACGACACCATAAACGAAGAAGTGAGAAGGACGTTTGCAGTGCTTCATGTACTCTTCGCGCTCTTTTTCGAGCCGCTCGGCGGTGCCAATCGCACGTATGGAAACGGACGACATGCCAATGCATAACGGCAAACCATCCCTTTGTGAAAAGAAATCACCAAAGGTTGAGGGGTGCCGGGGCTACGCCTCGGAGGGACCACGCGCCCCGGCTGACTCTCGATCCGAACAAGTCGGCAGACCTGTAAACGATAGGCTAGTCAGGAATGATCGGTTCCCGTCGCCTGAACTTCATTTCAGCGTGGACACTTCTCCCTCGTAAATTTCCATCCATCCGGCTCGCATCGAAGGATGACGGTCTCCCAACAAGTGGTCGAACTCACTGAGAGCGGCTTGCCCTCCCAAAAGCAACCAGCCGGGTTGGGAAGCGGCTTTTCAGCTAGCAGTCTGACCAAACGTTCATCAATTTTTTTAACGCTCCAATCTGGCTTTGCCCACACGTCTTCGTACTGGAGGACTCTAAGGCCGGGAAATAGAGAAAGGAGTTCATTGTCGCCGAATGTGCCGGTTGGCCAAACTCTTCTTGTGTCCACGTGCCGGTCTTCCACGACGACTGCGCCACCAGGTCGAAGGGCGCGAGTGACCTTCGGCGCGATTGCTTTCGTGGGCTCGTACGTCAGGACGATCAGGTCCCACGCTTCTTCCCGGAATTCGAATGCTTCGAAGGTGCTGACCTCAGCGCGAATACGCACGCCCATCCGAGTGGCTTCCGCTTTTGCCTGGCGCACTCCTTCGTCAGCCGAGTCAAACCCGGTAACATCCCATCCGAGCCGGGCGAGAAAAAGCGAATTACGTCCCTGTCCCATTCCAACGTCCAATGCCCGCCCGGGTTTGCGGTTGCGCACTGCTTCCGCCAGGAACGCGTTGGGTTGACGAGTAAACACAGGGGAGCCGTCACGATACAGGTCGTTGTATTCGCTCGGTTGAGCGAACGAACACGTGCACAGCGTCAGTACAGCGGCAAATGCGCGCATGAGATCAGTCTACTCGCCGCAAAGGGCGCAATCGGTCACACTCGACCCTCGGTACGCCGAAGCGGCCTTCGCTCAAAAACGGAGCGCCAGCGTGAGATGATGCAACAGTAGGCGATGAGCATTTACGACACGATCGGCGCGCGCACCATCATCAACGCGAAAGGCACCTCCACGCGCGTCTCCGGTGCGTTGCTGGCGCCGGAAGTCACGGCGGCCATGCAGGAAGCCGCGCAGTATTGCGTCGACATGGCCGAGATTCAGGCGGCCGCGAGCAAGGTCATCGCCGAGGCCACGGGCGCCGAAGCAGGCATCGTCACCTCGGGCGCCGCGGCTGGACTTCTGCTCGGCACCGCCGCCTGCGTGGCGGGCCTCGACCCGGCGAAAATGGCGCGCCTGCCCGACACCACGGGCATGAAGAATGAAGTGGTGATGGTGCGCAGCCAGCGCAATCAGTATGACCATGCCATCCGCTCTGCCGGCGTCCACATCGTGGAAGCCGGTTTGCCCGACCGCATTGCCGGAGCGGGCATCCGCGACGCCGAGCCGTGGGAGATCGCCGCCGCCGTCACCGAGCGCACCGCCGCCATTGTCTACGTGGCCAACGCCAATGCTCGCCCCACCATCGAGGAAGTAGCCCGCGTGGCCAATTCCAAACACGTGCCGCTGCTCGTCGATGCGGCGGCGCAACTGCCGCCCGCCTCCAACCTCCGCCGCTTCGTCGCGGCCGGGGCGAGCCTGGTGGCCTTCTCAGGCGGGAAGGCAATTGGCGGCCCGCAAGGCTCGGGCATCCTTTGTGGTGGGCGCGACTTGATTATGTCGGCGGTGCTGCAGCAACTCGACCTGGACATCGCCTGGGAGCAATGGTCGCCGCCGGCGAGTCTGATCGATAAAGGCCGGCTGGCGGGACTGCCGCCGCACGGGATTGGCCGGCAGTGCAAGGTGGGCAAGGAAACCATCGTCGGCCTGCTGGTGGCGCTGCGCCGCTTCCTCGCTGAGAATGAGCAGGCCCGCCATGACCGCTTGCTCGGCCTGGTGAAACGGCTCGACTCGGCCACCGGCTCGCTCCGCAATGCCCGCACCGAAGTGCGCACCGGCGGCTCGACACCCCGGTTCATCCTCACCCT
>DASRHX010000938.1:0-4748 GCA_035650295.1 Bryobacteraceae bacterium
CATCCGCGCGTCAACCGCCGCCTGATCCTCCGCGTCCATGCCCACGATTTCCGCCGCGATCGCGCCGGTCACATGACCCACCGCCCGCAGTACGCCCTTGCCGCCGTAGCGCGCCGCATCGCCATCGCGCAGCTCCACCGCCTCATGTCGCCCGGTCGATGCACCTGATGGCACCTGCGCCTGCCCCACGGCCCCATCGCTCAACCGCGCTTCCACGGCCACCGTTGGCCGCCCACGCGAATCCAGAATCTCCCAGGCACTCAACTGCTCGATCTTCATGCACCCAACCTGTCCCACACATCGCTCACCGATCTCGCCGGCCACAAAACCAACTCCCGTGCAAACCCGCGTACCCGGTTCCTCGCATCGGCGTCCAAATACTCCGCCGGTGACTTGCCGTCCACTCGCGCCATGTGCAGGCAGCCCAAATGCCGCATCGTCGTATCCAGAAACCACTCCCGCCAATCTTCCGGGACGCCCATTCGCGCCTCATCCCAGAACGTTTCAGCCAGTTCGCGATATCGCGCCGCCCGGCCCCGCCTGTGATGCGACTTCAACAACAAGTGATTCAACATGAACCCCGCGTCGAATCCCGGATCGCCAAAATGCACGACCTCGCAATCGATCAGCATCACACTACCGCCGGCCCCAACCAGCAAATTCTTCGGCGAAAAATCACCGTGTACCAAAGAATGCGCCTCCCGCCGGCAGGAATGAATTCGGTCCGCGAAAGCTTCGCTCAAATCCTCATGCTGCGTGGCCGTAAATCGATAGTAGGGATCGAGCCGCAATTGATCGAAACACGTTTGGTCGCCAAACACATCGAACCACTCCGCTCCATGCCACGTCGCCGCGATCATCTGCCGCAACAGCACACCCACCCGCCGCGCCGTTTCGACGCTCATATCGCCTGCTAGGAGTTGCGTCTTCCAGTCGACGGCATCGGGGGGCCCCGCCTCCATCGCGAACGTGAAGTCTTCCCGATCCTCGAACACAACTCCCGGCACTGAGCCGGCAGGCAACATTGTCGATAGCCTCCGCAACGCATCACACTCGCGCCAGATCCGCTGCCGGTCGGCCAGCCATTCCTCCTTCACTCGCAATTGACCCAACGATTGCTTCAACACCCACCGCCGCGCGCCATCTTCAGCGAGCAGCACGGTATTCGAAACCCCGCCTCCCAATGCCCGCACGCGCCACGCCCCGGCATGCCCCTGCGCTGCCAGATACTCTCCCGCTTTCTCCAAGGTCAATTCAAACAAACGGCCATCTTAGCAAGCAGGCATTATGAAGGGTCCTTCCGGCACAGAAACCCGATCGGGTACGGTCCGGCGCAAAGCACAAGCAGGACGCCTCCGCCGATCGCCGCCGGAATCAGGATCGCTTTCGCGCGCCGCGACAGGCCGCTCCTGGTGACATCCTTCACCTCCGCGTACGGCAACGCGCGCTCCTGCCCGTCCGCCTTTTTCCGGAGCGCAAATGAATCCGCGTCGACGCGGACCACCCGGCCCCGATCCGTACTGCCGTCCAATAGCACGACCTTCACTTCAGCGCCTTGTTCGTGAAGCCGCCGTACGCGAGCCTTGAGGGTATCCGAACCCGCCGCCGGACACGCGGTCGCGCCCACCAACAATAAGACAACGAGCTTTCGCGCCGTTTGCCAAGTCGTACAGCCCATAGTTCCTCCCCGTTAAATTCACCGCAAGCATACCGCCGCCCAGCCGCGAAGTCGTCCCCATACGAAAATAAATTCATGGCGCGCCTGCGCATCGACAAATGGCTATGGGCCGCGCGTTTCTTTAAGACCCGCTCCCTCGCCACGCACGCCTGCGATCTCGGCCGCATCGCCTGTAATGGCCAACCAGCCAAGCCCTCCCGGGAGATCCATGTGGGCGACCAGTTGATCGTCAAAAACGAAGCCGGCGAGTTTCACGTCGAAGTCTTGCTCTTGAGCGAAATGCGCGGACCGGCCGCCGTTGCTCAAACGCTCTACATCGAGCCCGAAGAAAGCAAGGAAGCACGCCTCAAAGCAGTGGAAGAGCGGAAGGCCGCGCATAACTTCGACGGTTTCACCAAAGGCAGACCGTCCAAACGCGACCGCCGCAAAATCATCGGCTTCCGCGACCGCGTCTAACTAGTCTTACTCATACCGCAGCGCCTCCAGAGGATCCACCTTCGTCGCCCGCCGCGTCGGCACCCAGCATGCAAGCAATGCCACCACGGCGAACAACACGCCCACGCCTGCCAGCGTCACCGGATCGCTTGGTTCCACCCCATACAGGAACGACCGCAGGACGCGCGACAACACCACTGCCGCCGCCACGCCCGCAATGATCCCGCCCGCGATCAGCCGGAAACCTTCGCCGAACACCAGGTTCCGGATGTCGCCATTCTGGGCTCCCACCGCGGTTCGAATGGCAATTTCGCGCCGCCGCGACGCCACCGACAGCGACAACACCCCATAGATCCCGACAAGCGTCAGTACGCCACCCACCAGCGAGAATCCCACCAGCAACTGCATCGCGAACGTCCGCGGCGCAAGCGAGTCCCCGCGAATGTCCTCTAGCGTTTTCAGATTCTCCACAGCCACCACGGGTGACACGGCTCGCAGTTCGCGCCGCACCGCTACCATCAATGATCGCGGGTCGGCTGTCGTACGCACCACCAGGTGCTTCGAAAACGCGCCGGCCTGCCAGAAGGACATGTAAAGTTCGGGCTCGGCCGGGCGAGTCAAATCGTCCGTGCGGCCGTTTGATACCACGCCGGTAATCTCGTTCGGTGGCTGATCCCGCCGTCCCATCCAGATCTTCTTCCCGATCGCATTGCCGCCGGGAAAATAGCGATCGACAAACGCCCTGTTCACGATGGCCACCCGCATAGCGTCGCGGCTATCGGTCAACCGGAAATCGCGGCCCTCCACAATGCGCTGCCCCAGTAGTCCGAAGTAACCCGTCGTTACCGAGCGCAGTGGCATCGGAATCCGCTCACTGTCCCTGCTTGGCGGCGGCTGTCCCTCGATATCGATCACTCCCGGCCAGTTGTTGCCAGTCAACGGCACGCCCCAGGCAAATGCCGCGCTCTGCACGCCGGGAAGCGCGCCCACGCGCTCGAGAGCCCGCCGGTGAAAGTCCTCCGCATTCCCCTCGAGCGAGGTCACGCTCATGGTCAGCACGCGGCTCGTGTCATAGCCTGCCTTCACTTCCGACAGGTTCATCATCGTTTGGATGAGCAGGCCCGCGCCCACCAGCAGCGCCAGCGTCAGCGCCGTTTGCGCCACCGTGATGCCGCGCAGAATGCGCCGCTCCCCAATGCCAGCGCTGCTCTTCGATCCGCCGCTCTTCAGCGCGTCCATCGGGTCCTGCCGCGACGCGCGCATCGCCGGAATCAAACCAGCCAGCAAGGCCGCGAATACCGCGGAAATCAACCCTCCGGCCAACACCGGCCAGCCTGTGGTCACCGCATCGAGCCGCGGAATTGCATGGCCTCCAATCGCCTTCAATACGCGCACGATTCCAAACGCCAGTCCTACGCCCAAAGCGCCGCCTAAGAGGGCCAGCAACAGGCTCTCGGCGGAGACCTGGCGGAACAGAGCCTTCCGCCCGACACCCAAAGCACTACGCACCGCGTATTCCTGTTGCCTCTGCAACCCGCGCACGAGCAGCAGCGCCACGACGTTGCCGCATGCGATCAACAGCACCAGCGCAGCCGCGCCAAACAGCGGCAGTAGAATGCGGTTGCCGTCTTCGTTCATGAACGAAGTGAGCGACTCCAGCTTGGGGAAAAAGCCCGCGAAGTCGGGATCTATCTCGCCTTCACGCCTCGCCAGGGCCGCCAACTCCGCCTGCCCGCGCTCGACTGTGGTTCCCTTGCGCAATCTGCCCACCAAGTTTAAATTGCGCTGTTTCAGCCGGTCCGGCCGTACACCGGCCGCCAGTAGGATGTCTACCGGCGCATTCACGTTGTAGTTCGGCTCCTGCGCCGCGGCAGGCGAGGGTAAAAAGCGCACGCCTGGAGGCAGCACACCGACGATTTCCGGCGGCGTCTCCATCCGGCTCATGCGTAGTTTTTGGCCGATCACCTTCGGATCACCATGAAACTTTCGCTGCCAGAGGTCATAGCCGATCAGCGCAACCGGCGCGGGCGTCGGTCCTGTCTCGGATTCCAGGAACGCGCGGCCAAGCACCGGCTCCACGCCCATCGTGCGGAAATACTCGTGCGTCACCCGCATCCCTTCGAGCGACTCACTCGCGTTGTCTTCCATCAGGAAGTTGAACGTCCACGAATAAGCCGCGATCGATTCGAACGACTTCGCCTCTTTCTGCCACTGCTGCCACTGCGCCGCCGCCCATCCGCGCGGGCGCTCCAACGGCTGGCCGTCCACACGCGCCGAGGAAAGCAGCATCAGTTGCCCGGGCTCCCGATAGGGTGGCGGGCTCAACAACACGCCTTGAATCACGCTGAATACCGCGGAGGTCGCCCCAATTCCCAGCGCCAGTGTCAACACCGCAATCAAACTGAATCCCGGCTGCTTCAGCAGCATCCGCACCGCTAACCGAAAGTCTTGTCGCACGCCTGTCTCCTCTCCAGCGCAGCTCCACCCCGCATCACTGCGACCGGAACTATGACGATAGCAGCGTATTGAGGTTAGCGCGATGCCAGAGTGCGCCAAAGACATCCGGATGGGATGCTTGGCCCGCAAGAAAGGACTGGGTCGTAAGGGTAGTCGACTCCACGGAATGGTTTACTGA
>DASRHX010000939.1:0-4119 GCA_035650295.1 Bryobacteraceae bacterium
CACGGGCACCACTCCCCAGACGCTCACGGTCACCGTTTCACCAGCCAGCCTGGGACCGGGCACGTATCGCGGCAGCATTATCTTTTCCGCTCCGGGAGCAGGTGGTGGCAGCCAACTGGTTGGAGTGACGCTCGTGGTTACGGGTTCGGTTTCGCTCACGGCGTCTCCGACTTCGCTTCAGTTCTCCAGTACGCCATCCAGTGGAGAACCGCCCGCGCAGACTATATCGGTGTCTTCCAACCTCACTGCTTCCGTAGCCGCGGCCTCCACGCCGGGTTGGCTGGTGGTGACCCCGGTCAGCGCGAACACTCCGGCGACGTTCAGTGTTTCCGTCGTCACCGCGGGGCTTGCCGCCGGCGTTCATAACGGCACCATTACCATCTCCTCGCCGGGCGCGGGCCAGACGATTCAGATCCCCGTTACGCTGACGGTCGGCGGAGCCAAACCAACGATCAGCAGCTTGTCCAATGGCGCCGGTTCGCTAGCGGACTTCGCTCCAGGTTCCACGATGATCATTTTGGGCACCGATCTTGGTCCGCCGGCTCAGGTGGTGGCTTCCCTAGGCGGCACGCTGCAATTGCCGCAGATCCTGTCTGGGGTGCAGGTGTTCATGAACAACGTTGCTGCTCCTCTGATTTCGGTCAGCGCGACCAAGGTACAGGCGATGGTCCCGTTTGAGATCGCCGGTCAAGGCAGCATTGGCATTCAGGTTGTCTACCAGAGTGTGCGTTCGGACACTACAAACGTTCCGCTCTACAACAACGCGCCGATCCTGTTTACCGCCGATGGTTCCGGCCGTGGCCGCGGCGCCATCGTCAATCAGAACGGCGCCGTAAATGCTCCCGGCTCCGGTGCGCCTCGCGGCAGTGTGATCCAGATCTATGGCGCGGGCGGCGGCCTATTCGACCTGAACAGCTCCCTCTTCCGCGACACGGTATCCGTCTTCATCGCCGGCGTTCAGGCGAATGTGTCATACGCGGGGCAAGCTCCCGGTCAAGCCCCGGGCATCTTCCAGATCAACGCATTCGTGCCGATCGACGTTGCCTCCGGCGCTGCAGTTCCCATCACCGTGCGTGTCGGTTCGGGCTTTAGCCAGTTCGGCGTGACTGTGTCGATTCAGTAGCGAGCCGCTACCAGCGCGGCAGCACGCGCTTCCAGTTTGGATCGACGTGCTGCCGCATCTCGGCTTCGTCGTCGCGCTTGCGCAACGGAACCTTCTTGTAGAGTTCCGTCAGCCGTCCCAACTGATCGTAGTCCAGCTCCACGCCCAATCCGGGTTTGTTGGGAATCTCGACGCAGCCGTTCACGATGGGCACGCGTCCGCCCAACACCACTTCGTCTTGTTCGGTTTGCCACGGATAATGCGTGTCACAGGCATAGGTTAGGTGCGGGCAGCACGCCGCGGCGTGCGCCATGATCATCATGCTCACGCCGAGATGATTGTTTGAATGCATCGAGAGGCCCATGCCCAGGGCCTCGCAGAACTTCGACAGATGCTGTTGATTGCGGATGCCGCCCCAGTAGTGGGGATCGCTCAAAACCACCTGCACGGCGTCGTGATTCTTTGCCGGATGCAGATGCTCGAAGCAGGTGGTAGCCACGTTGGAAGCAAGCGGAGTGTCGATGCCCTTGGCGAGAAGACGCCGCCGCACCTCGCCCATTCCTTCGAGCGACGCGGTGGGATCTTCGAGGTAGCCGCCGTTGGAGAGTTCTTCCACCAGCGACTCGCCGACCATCACCGATGTATCCACGCTCCAGGCGCAGTTCGGATCGATACGCAGCGGATATTTCGGTCCAAATTCCGTGCGCAGTTGTTTAATGGTCTCGATCTCCTGGTCCGGATCGAGTACGCCACCCTTCAGCTTGATCTCATCGAAGCCGTACTTGGCGATCATCTGTTTGCATTGCCGGACCATCGACGGTGCATCGAGACACTCGCCGTACTCGTCCTCCCGTGCGTCAGCGCCCATTCCGCCGCCACCGCCGTGTTTGTAGAACAGGTACGCGCTGAACGCAGGCGCGGAGCGCGCCCGGCCGCCGGTCAAATCGCACAACGGCAGTCCAACGGCTTTGCCGATGATGTCCAGGCAGGCTACTTCGATCGCCGCGAACGTGCGAGCGTGCTGGTCGAGTGGATTTTCGCCTGGCACCATGTAGGTCTGGCTGCGGTCGTCGCCTTTGCCCGCGGCTTCGTTTGAGGCACGCTCGCTCAGCTTCAACCAAAAACCAGTGAGGTCCCACGGGCTTCGCCCGACGACGAGTTCCTTCACCGATTCGAGCGCCGCCAGCGGACGCTCACCGCCATAGGTTTCACTAATGCCGGTGATGCCATCGGTGCTCTTAAGTTCAACAATCGTGCGCAACGCATACGGCGCATGACGGCCGTAAGAACTGCGCAAAGGGGCGTCCGCCACCGCGACTGGGTGGAGGCGGACTTCGGAAATGAGCATGGCGTGCGCCTACTTGCGCGCGCCGCGCTGCGGGCTCTTTACGCGCGACTGCTGCAGCTTCTTGCGCTTGCGCTTGGGCTTGCTGATGATGAACGTACCGCTGCCGATGTATTCGGCGCTGTACAGCTTGTCGTTTTGCTTCTCTGCCAAGACAGTAATCTCCTAACCTGCGTAAACTGCTGAGTCTTTCAGTCTAGCGCACTGCGATACAATTTCGACATTTCCCGTGCTGCTCACCATGCGAGGCCGACTTCCTATTTCGCTCCTCATCCTGAC
This sequence comes from Bryobacteraceae bacterium, assembly GCA_035650295.1. GTDB lineage: Bacteria > Acidobacteriota > Terriglobia > Bryobacterales > Bryobacteraceae > JAFLBB01. Next base: position 2,727 of record DASRHX010000939.1, read on the forward strand.
GGCGCCTGTGGTCTTCGGACAACGGAACCGCCTTCCCACTGACGCTGCCACTGTGGAAGCGGGGAAGCAGATCTACATGGGATCGTGTTCGGGATGCCACGGTGCAACTGGCGAGGGTAGCCAGGGGCCCAGCCTGCTCTCGGGACGCGCCAGCCGCTTGCCGGATCAAACGCTCGTCAACTCGATCAAGAACGGGCTCCCGGGAACCAGCATGCCGAACTTCCCGATGGGCGACGAAAAGATCACGCAAGTCGCCGCATTCGTACGGTCCCTCACTGCGCCGGCGATCGCGTCGCGAGTTCCGGGCGATGCGGAACGCGGCCGCGTACTTTTCTTCGGAGCTGGCAGGTGTTCCAGTTGCCACATGATTCTTGGGCGTGGCGGGCACCCTGGCCCTGACCTCTCAAACATCGCCGCCGAACGTACCGTTCATCAAATTCGCCAGTCCGTGACCAAGCCTTCCGAGCGGATTGCCGAAGGCTATCGCGGAGTTACGGCCGTCCTGAAGTCGGGCCGCACGGTGCAAGGTGTCGCAAAGAACTACAGCAACTACTCAGTGCAAATTCTCGACGGGGCAGGGAAATTGCACTTGGTGAATCGAGACGACATCGCCACGGTCGAACTGAAGGACGCCTCGATCATGCCGCCTGTCGCCAATACCACTGACGCCAATGACCTGATCGCGTTTCTCGCAAAGCAGTCGACACGGCCGCAAGGAGGATCCAATCAATGAAATTCGCACTTGCGCTGTTCCTGTCGTTTACGGCATTCGCACAAGTCAGCCCCGAAGCGATTGCGAATTCCCCAAACGCAGATTGGCTCACCTATCACGGCGATTATTCCGCGCGACGGCACTCTCCTCTCAAGCAGATCACTCCCGCCAATGCGAAATCGCTCGTTGCTAAATGGGTGTTTCACATCGAGGGCGCGAAGAAGCTGGAAGCCACGCCCATTGTTCACGGTGGGCTGATGTATCTTTCGAACACGAACGAGTTGTATGCGCTTGATGCCCGCAACGGGCGGCAGGTGTGGCGCTATCGAGCGACCGGAGCAAAAGGTACGCGCGTCAATCGCGGTTCGGCAATTCTCGGCGATAAGGTGTACTTCGCAACCGCCGATTGCCACCTGATTGCCCTCGACCGTTCCACGGGCAATCTCATCTTCGACGTTGAGTACGCGTCCTTCGACGCGGGCTACGGCACCTCCATCGCGCCGCTTGCGATTCGGAACGCCATTCTTGTTGGCGTCGCCGGCGGCGGATCGGGGCAGCGCGGCTTCGTCGCTGCCTTGCATCCCGATACCGGCAAGGAAGTTTGGCGCTTTTGGACAGTTCCTGGCAAAGGCGAACCAGGTTCGGAGACTTGGGGCGGATTCCCCGCCGAAATGGGCGGCG
>DASRHX010000940.1:0-5220 GCA_035650295.1 Bryobacteraceae bacterium
GTTTGACAAGGCGCGCGAGCAGGCCGTGGCGCTCAACAAAAAGGTCCCCGACGATTTGCTGACGTACGCGTTCCTGGTAGACGCCAATGCCGAATTGGGGCGCTACGACGAGGCGGAGAAGGCGGCCCAGTGGTTACTCGACATGCGGCCCGGCAACGTGCCGGGACTGACGCGGGCGGCCTACCTGCGGGAGCTGTTTGGAGACCTGGAAGGCGCCCTGGAGATGATGAACAAGGCCTTCCAACGCACCGACCCCGCCGAGACCGAGGACCAGGCATGGATCCTCGCGCACGTGAGTCATTTGCAACTATTGATGGGGCAGATAGAGGTGGCCGACGCCGCTGCGCAGGAGGCGCTCCGGCTATTCCCGAAGTATCACTACGCGCTCGGAAGCCTGGGGAAGGTGAGGATGCAGCAGGGGCGATATCAGGACGCAGTCGAGTTCTACCGGCGGCTACATCAAGAGGCGCCACATCCGGAAAATCTCTACGAACTGGGCAAGGCGTTGCTTGCGGCGGGCGAGGCCGAAGAAGCCGCAAAAGTGTTCGCACGCTTTGAGTCGGAAGCGCGAGGGGAGATGAAGGGTCCCGACAACTCCAACCGAGAGCTGGTTTTCTATTACGTGGACGTGGCCCGTAAGCCAGAGGAGGCGTTGCGCGTCGCCGAGTTGGAAATCAGCCGGCGCAAGGACGTGTATACGCTGGACGCATATGCTTGGGCGCTGTTCGCGGCGGGCAAAGTTCAGGAAGCGGACACTCAGATGAAGCAGGCGTTGAAAGTGGGTGTGAAGGACCCGGGCGTGCTGAGCCATGCGCGAGCCATCTTGGAGAAACTCAAGGCAGGCAGCGAAACTAACTCGCGGGCTTCCGTGCAATGACAATGACGCTCAAACCCCGCCAGGGCATGAGCACATCGAGGCGGCGCCAGATCCAAACTGTCCAGTCGAAAGTCTTGAGAGACAGCTTATTGAGCTGCTTCATCCCGAGCAGGCGCGAGTAGAGCCACCAACCGGGTGTGGACACTTTGTTGATGCTATGCGTGCGCTCGACCTGCAGTCCGGCCTGCTCGATCATTTTGCGCAGCAGGGCGGCGCTAAAGCGGCGCTTGTGACCCAGAGTTCGGTCAACCGCGCCGAAGAGTGACTCACATTGCGGGGCGAGGACGATCAGTCGTCCGCCAGCTTGCAGACAACGCGCGGCACTGCGCAGGACGGTGGACGGATCCTCCGCGTATTCCAGTACATTGAGGCAGAGTACAGTGTTGAACTGCCCGTCGAGGCCGGTGTAGCCGGACTCCTGTTCCGGCTGCAGTTCGCGTACCTCGACGGTGGGTGTGCGTAGGAAACGGTTCTTCAGGGCGTGCAGGTACAGAGGGTCCTTCTCGCCTGCGACGTAGCGAAGGCGGCGGCCCATCAGATGTCCGGTGAGGGTACCGATGCCAGCGCTGAGTTCGAGCACGGTGTCGCCGGTGGCGGGACGGATGAGCGAGACGACCCAGGACACGTAGTTGGGCGTGCCGGTGAGGTTATTGAGATGCGCGCGGCCGTACGGGTTCGTGTAGAGGTCGTCGATCAACCAAAAGTAGAGGACAACGCCCAGCGCTTTCAGGCCGTCACGCCAGCCGATCTTCTTGCCTTCCTCGTACGTGCGGCCGTGATAGGAAACAGGCACTTCGTAGATGCGCAGGCGGCGCTTAGCGCACTTCATAGTGAGCTCGGGCTCGATGCCGAAGCGGTTGGAACGAATGGGGATGCTCTTGAGAAGGTCGGTGCGGAAAGCTTTGTAGCAGGTCTCCATATCGGTGATGTGGAGATTGCAGAACATGTTGGAGAACAGGGTGAGGAACGAGTTGATCTGCGTGTGCCAGAAGGGGAGCACGCGGCGCTGCGTACCGGCCATATAGCGCGAGCCGAAGACGGCGTCGGCCTGCCCTTCCACGAGCGGGCGCATGAGAGCGGGATAGTCGTTCGGGTCGTATTCCAGATCGGCGTCCTGGATAAGCGAAAAGTCGCCGTCGGCCTGTTGGATGGCGGTGCGAACGGCGGCGCCCTTGCCCTGATTCACGGCGTGGCGAAAGAGGCGGATACGGGGATCGGCGGCGGCGATGGATTCGAGAATGGCGCTGGTGCCGTCGGTGGAGCAGTCGTCGACGATGACGAGTTCACGCTCCAATTCTTCTGGCAGCGGAGCGTCGAGGACGGCGGCGATGCTGCGCGCCGCTAGGGCCCGCTCGTTGTAAACGGGCATCAGAATGGACAATTTCATGCGGATTGTTCAGTATAATGGGCGCGCTTATCCATTTGCTGCGAAACTGCATGTGCGCAAGGGGAATTACATGAAACACTTATCGCCTCGACGAGATTTTTTGAAGGGATCGGGCGCCGCCGGCGCGGGTCTGCTAATCACGACGCCACAGATTGCTTTCGGTTCGCAGGCCAACAGCGCATTGACGCTGGGGTTGATTGGCTGTGGCAATCGCGGCATGTATGTGTCGGGCATCTTCGCCAAGCACGAGTTTCTGAAAATCAATGCTATTTGCGATATTTACGACGACAAGATCGCCGCGGCGACGCAGAAGTACTCGGGCTCGAAAGCATTCAAGAATTATAAGGAGCTGCTGGCCACTAATGTGGATGCGGTTTATATCGCCACGCCGGCGTTTCTGCATCCGGAGCATGTCGAGGCGGCCATCATGGCCAAGAAGCATATTTTTTGCGAGAAGCCGGTGGGCGTGGATACGGCAGGCTGCAAACGCGTGATCGCGGCGGCGAAGAAAGCCGACCCCGCGAAGCGCATCTCGTTCGACTTCCAGCAGCGCTATGGCAAGGACTACAACAAGGTGTACAACCTGGTGAAGTCGGGCGAATTGGGCGCGATTCAGATGGTGCGGGCGGCGTGGCTCGGCGGTGGGCCGCCGCTGAAGTCGGGCCATGCGGCGAACGAAGAGCGCATCCGCAACTGGTTCTTCTATCGCGAGCTGTCGGGCGACATAGTAATTGAGCAGGACTGTCACAATATCGACGTTGTGCACTGGTTCATGGGCAAGCATCCGGTGCGAGTGGCGGGCTATGGAGGACGGCAGTTGCGGCAGTACGGCGACATCTACGACAACATCGTGCTGAGCTATCAGTTCGACGACGGGCGCACGTTCAGCTACAGCGCGAACCAGTTTGGCGCGGACACGGGCTGGAGCGACGTAAGCGAGACGTTCATTTGCGCCAAAGGCTCGGTGAATGTGGGCCGCAAGGGCTATACGGTGTTCCGGCCAAAGTTGCCGAACGAGGTGGTGGAGACAAAGTACGACATCACGCAGGATGCGGTGAACCAGTTCATCGACGGCGCGCGCACGGGCAAGCTGGAAAACTTTGCCAATGACGCCGCGATCTCGACCTTGACGGCCTACATGGGCTTGCGCAGCGCAGTGGAAGGACGCGAAATGACATGGAGCGACGTATGGAACGGGTAAGCCGGCGCGGGTTGTTCTCGATGGCGGCGGCGCTGCCGCTGGCGAATGTGGCGATGGCGGCTCCGCCATCGGCTGGCAAGAAAGCCCGGCTGCGCACGGCCATCTGCGCCTACAGCTTTCGCACGGAGCTGGGCGCGAAGAAGATGAGCTACAACGATCTGGTCGATTTGGCCGTCGATCTCGATGTGGACGGGCTCGACCTGACCGTCTACTGGTTCCCGTCGACCACGGATGAGTTTCTGGTTCCGCTGCGCAACTATGCGTTTGCGAATGGTGTGGAGATTCCGTCAATCAGCGTAAGGACGAACTGCTGCCAGCCGACACCGGAGCTGCGCGCGAAGGAGACGCAGGCGATTAAGGATTGGGTTGACGTCGCCGTGAAGCTCGGCGCCGGGCACATTCGCGTATTTGGCGGAACTGTACCAAAGACATCGACCGAGGACGATGCGGCGGGCTGGGTAGTCGAAGTATTGAAGGGTGCGGGAGCCTATGCGGCCAAACATGGCGTGGTGCTTGGCCTGGAAAACCACGGCGGCATCACGGAGCGCGCCGACCGCATTCTCGACATTCTGAAGCGTGTGGATCTGCCAAGCGTGCGCGTAAACCTCGACATGGGGAACTTCAATCGCGACGCCTACCGCCAATTGGAACAGATCGCACCGTACGCAGCCAACGTGCAGGTGAAAGTGGACGTGCGGGATGAGAACGGCAAGCAGGTACCCGCCGATTGGGAGCGCATCATCCGCATGCTGAAAGCATCGGGTTATCGCGGCTACCTTTCGCTTGAATATGAGGCGAAGGCGCCGGCGCCAGTTGAGGTACCGAGGCTAACGCGCGAGCTGAACGCGGTCGTGAAAAAAGTTTCCACTGGGTGAGAGAAATCAGCTCGGCGGCGCACTGAAGGTTCAACAAGGGCGGAGTCTTAGGGCGAGGTGATCACACACCGCGCCGGGAAAACCGACTTTAGCTCCTCCTCGAGCCAACACCAAATTGATAGGGGCGGGCATGCAGACCCGCCCCTACTTGTTTTTGATTGACCTGCTTGCACCCCTGCCGCACCGCGCCTATCATGGCACTCGACGATGAGCACGGCGACACCCTCAACATCAGATCCCGACAAACTAAAGCGGTTCCTGGACAGCATCGGCTCGTTCAGCGAAGACATGATTCTTTGGTTCAACGTTGAAGAGAGGCTGTATCACTACACGGATCTAGCGGGAATGAAGGGGATCATCTCAGGGGATGACCTGTGGCTGACCCACGCGCAGTATTGCAATGACGAGTCGGAGTTGACACATGGGCTGGAGTTGACCAAGCGGGTGATCCAGCAGCTATCCGAAGGAGCCGACGCCAAGCGCAAAGCCTATTTGGACGAGCTGACGAAGCTGGTGTGCGATCCGGAGTTGGATCCAGTCTACATCTGTTGCTTCTGCGAGCAGGACGATTTGTTGAGCCAGTGGCGGGCGTATTCGGCCAACGCGACTGGCGTGAGTCTTGAATTTGCTCCGAATGAGTTTCGATTCATCACTGGGCCTGATTGCCCAAGCCCGTACGGATTGATGAGGTTTTGGAAGGTTTTCTATCCGATCGAAACGCAGGAGAAGATCATTCGCAGCGCGATTGACTTCTACCCGAGCATGGAAAAGGAGGCGACATCTTCAGAGTGGGCGTTGTGGACCGCGGAGGCGATTCGGTTTTTCATCCCCACGTTCAAGAATAGCGATTTCATGGGTGAGAAAGAGTGGCGACTGATTT
>DASRHX010000941.1:0-10312 GCA_035650295.1 Bryobacteraceae bacterium
GCCGCTGCGTGACCGCAGGGAAGATGTCATCCCGCTGGCTCGGCATTTTATCCGTGGCATGAGTAAGGACGGCGCTCCGGAGTTGTCGCTCGACCCCGCGCTCGAAGCCTATCTCCTCACGCGCGACTATCCGGGCAATGTGCGCGACCTCCGGCAACTCATCGCGCGCATGATGCATCGCCATTGCGGCACGCGTCTGGTGAGCCCAGCGAGCCTACCCGATCAGGAGCGGCCCGGCGCCGGCGGCAAGCATTCCCTCTGGCCCGACGACTCATTTCTCAGCTCGGTACGCCAGGCTCTCGCTCTCGGCGTCGGCCTGCAAGAGATTGCGCGCGAAGCGAAGGAGGCTGCGCTGAACGCCGCGATGGAACTCGAAGAAGGAAGCGTGAAGCGCGCCGCCGAGCGGCTGGGCGTAACCGAGCGCGCCATCCAATTGAGACGCGCGAAGGGACCGGCCATTCATACGGACCCGCAGAGGCCGGCCGAAATCGCCTGAGCATTACATCCAACTTCGTATGTTGCGCAGTACTGCTTGATCGAGGCGGATGGCCCGATTTGCATCCGCGGCGGAACCGTACGTGGCATCCTGGCACGTACCCTTTGCCAGATTGAAGAAGCCTGTGTGGATGCCCACAAGGTACCGGTCACCTCCCGATAGCATCCAAACAGGACCGCCGCTCTGCGACCCACACGTGTCCGCGTCGTAGAGCAGGAATTGACCGGGGCCGCCGGCTCTCATCTCCAACACTTTGCCCTTGTCTCCATATTGCGCGCTGCCTCCCAGGCCGTTTTTTAAACACTGTTTCAAAGTAGCGTCTCCCGGAGTCGGCCGGCCGTCGTAGCACTTGTCTCCCGGATTGAACGGAACGATGGGGAGGAATCCGCACTTGTCGCCGGCGTAGCCCACCACGTGAACGGTCTTCTTGCGCAGCCTCGCCGGATCGACATACTCGACACGTGTATCATTGCCAGTTTCCCGGCTTCCCCAATAGCTAAGCGGCTTATTGCCGATAGAAGGGAACCTCTTACCGCCAATACTTTCCTCCAAGGTAAGCAGCGCATAGTCGAAACAGGAGCCGCTGCCGGGCGTGTACTCTTTGGGGAACTTCACGACCGAGGTACGGTAGGAACTGAAAGGAAGGTGGCCGCGGCTTCGCCCCGGATACACCTCGACCTGTTTCGGCGTGTAGGCCCTTCCGTTCTCTTCGTACCAAACGCAATGAGCGGCGGTGAGCACGTGGCGCGGTCCAATCAACAGGCCCGTGCCAATCTTCTTTGTGGGAGCTCCACCGTTGAGCGCGGAGTCGAGGTAAGTCGCAATGATCTGACAGATCCATCGGTAGGGCGCCTTGGTCGTATCCTTCACGGGCGACCGCGAATCGCCCCTCCCGATGATTTCGTCTTCCAACTCGGACGCGCCGGAGACCACGGTTCCGTACCCGAGTTGCGGATGAACAATCGTCGTTATCACCGGATGTCCTCCAGTGTGCGGCAGCCGGCTCGATTCAGACCCCGTACCCTTCGTCCAGCCTCATCCACTTGTTGACGTTGTCGAGCACTCCGGACGTCAAGCGCACGGCGCGATTTGAGTCGGCGGCGATTCCAGCCGGCTGTGGGTCCCTGCAAGTGCTCTTGGCCTGGTTGAACGATCCGGTGTGAATGCCGAGGAAGTAACGGTAGGAACCCTTCACGCCCCACACAGGACTACCGCTGTGGCCCCTGCAGGTGTCGGCATCGTAGGTGAGCAGATGAGATCCTCCGGCGAGCGGGTCGATCATCTTCCCTTTTGCCTCAAATACGGCCGTCGCATGCCAGCCGTTATTGAAGCAGGTGGTCAATTCCGGCGACATCGCGCCGCCGACCGGGTATTTGCAGAGGCCTCCCTTCCTATATTTCTCGATGGGAAGGTAGCCGCATTTGTCGCCTGCATATCCCGCCAAATGCACCGTTGCCTTACGGATTTCCTTAGGCTCGACGAAGTTGAAGAGGGTTTTCTCGCCGTGATCGGCGCTTCCCCAGTATCCCAACGGCTTGTTGCCAAGAATCTTGAATTTCTCCGCACCTACGTCTCTCTCCAGCGTCAGCAGCGCATAGTCGAAGCAGGCGTTCTGGTCGTTCATCCATTCGTTTCGGGCCCGGAATTTTGCCATCTTCACCATGCCGAATGGAGTCTTGTCTCGATCCCGTCCGGGAAACACCTCCACCGAGTTCACGGTAAGAAGGCGTCCGCCGAACATTGTTCTGATGTTGTGGCCGGCCGTGAGGACATGCCGCGGGCTAATCAACGTTCCGGTACCGCCAAAGTTAACCGGCTTCCCACCTTGCAAGGATGGATGCTGTACGGTCATCCGCAAGCAACAAATCCACCGGTAAGGCGCTTTCGTCGTATGCCGGATCAAGGTTCTGGTGTCGCTCTGTCCCAGCAACTCCTCTTCCTGATCCTCATTCTCATATTCGTACTCGTTGGCGACCCTGCCGTATCCCAGCAGGGGGTGGACGATGTACTTGCCCGCAAGCATGGGTGATTTGGGACGGCTCTCGAACTCATATTCCGAGTTGTCCTCATACTCGAACTCGTAAGTTTCGTCATTCGCGCCGGCCTCGAGATCCTCTTGTTCCATCTCGTCGAAGAACTCCATGTTGTCTTCAAACTCGGCTTCCGCGTAGTCAAAGCTGTTTCTCATGTCGTTACCTCCTTGCCCTATCCATTCGTTCTCGACTGCGATGATGCACTGGCCGCCAATCTGTCGCGCAGCAGTAGGCCTGGCATAACAGAGTTCACCGGCTCCACCGTCAGGTCGACTCCGGTTACGGCGCGATACGCGTGAAGATAGCCCTGGATCTCCGGTTTCCAGTAATGCGCCCAAGCCTTGGCTATATCGCCCGACACTTCGTCGTTCCAGTTGCCGAAACGGATCGACAGCATCACCTGCTCGCCGAACACCGCCAGATTCCGGAAATGCGTGATGCTTGCCGGATTCCAACCTTGCAGCGTCTTCATGGCGTCCACCTGCCCCATCCAGCCTTCGCTGTAGGGCACCATCGGCCGCCCGCGCAGAAAGTCGCGAATCTCCGGCCGGGCCAGCAGCCACTGCATGATCATCATTTCCACGCGCGCCGTCCACGGCAGATCGCCGTATTGGTTGTGCATGCCTTCGGCGAGCAGCAGGTGCACCTCCTTAAGTGCGTTCAACAGCGGGAATCCATCGGGGATCACCATTGTGTTCGCTTCTTCCTTGAAGAACACCGAGCAGCGGTAGAGCAGATTGTGGAAAGCGTCCAGGAAGCGCGAGCGGCTATCGGCGGAGGCGAGTTTCGGAACGGCTTTGCCCACGAGGTTGAGGCCGTAGTGGTGATCATACTCATATGCGCGCCGGCCCAACGTCAGGCGGTGGATTTCATCCTGCAAGAATCCCCACAGCAGATTTCCTACCGGACGCAGCGAATCCAATTCAAGGTGCATCAGCGGGTCCTTGTCGCCTGCGCCGCTACGGCGGTTCTGAAAACGCATCGTGAGCGCGTTCATCGATTGGACAAGCATGCCCTCTTCGAGCCAGTAGGACCAGATCAGCTCGATCAGGCACGGGCAGGTCAGCCGCGATCGCACGATGCCGAAGCAATAGGGAGAGTCAATCAGGGGCTCTCCCTTCAGCGCGCCATCGACAATGCGTTTCAGGTACGGCAACACCTTGATGCCCAGGTGCTCTTCGAGATAGCCAGTGAGGTATTCGCGCGCCTTGTCGATATCGATCGATTCACCCAGGCGAAACTCTTCGAGGCCGACGGCCTCCTCCGCGGTTTCGTCGAGGAATACGCCGCACTCCATCAGCAAGAACGCTTCAGTCGCCGCGCGCAGCAGATTGTAAGTATCCACGCCATGATAGGGCGCGAGCAATTGCCTCTTGCGCTGGCGCAAGGTTCTGTCGACACGGCGCGGGTTCTGATTGGCGCAATCGCCGGGCGTAGGCTCGCCGGTATCGTCTCCGGGAATGCTTTCGTTCTGGCAGAGCACGCGATTGATGAAGTCGTCGTACCGGGGAAACTCCATTGCCGCGGAGCGGTTCTTGATCGTGATCCACAGGCCGGATACGTCGCCGGCGATCGGGCTTGGGATCGTCACTCGCGTGCCGATGGTTCCGCCCGTGATCTCCACCCGGAACGGCTCGGGCAGATCGTTCCCACCGACTTGTTCGGGATTCATTCCATTGCTCATCGTTGTTCTCCTGTCCTTTGAATCTTTGGCGCCTCACAAGGCCCTGACGGCTCGTTGAACCTTCGCAGTGCCCATTCGACTAACAGCTCACGCAAAAACGCCGACTCCCGTCCTGCCGTCATGCGGCCCTCAAAGCGAGCCTGCCCAATTGCGGCAATGGCGATGCTGGGCGGCAACTCGCGGCCATGAGAGCCCCAGCGCACGCGCGGTCCCAGTTCGCGTAGATACGCAGGACTACGCCCGCGCTCACGCAGATCTCCTAACGACTTTCCCCGCAGCGCCGGCGGCCGGAAGCCGAGCAGCAAATCCAGGAACGCCGGAATGCCTTGCAGCAGATTCTGAATCAGTTCGCGCTGCTCCTCCGGCCGTCCGTCCATCGGATATAACTGCTCCCAGGCCGCGGCCATTTGACGCCATTGGGCGTCCGGATAGAGCGCGCCGCCAATGGCGCAACTGAGTTGAACGCGCAGCCACGGAAACGGGTGCGGGTCGTCCAGTCCGACGCGAAAAACGAACGGCAAGGGCAAACTCACCACGCCAATCAACCCAACAGTGGACGTCGCGCCCAGCTTCAACACCGACCAGTAGTCGGCGACTATTTCCGAAATCCAGCGTTCGAAATACGACCACGCCGACTGCAGGTTCCCGCGCGCGTATCCTTGCAATTTGAGCCGCAGCGGAGCAACCAGGTCGAGCAGCGCCGCCACCTGATGACCCACTTCATGCAACAGCGACGATCCGATGCCGCTGCCAATCATTCGCTCCCGAGGAACTCGAATCAGCGCCACGGGATTGTCGCCTCCGCCCGGTAAGCGCGTGCGCGCACGGCGAATCGCCGCACCCTGTCCACGGTCCAGGTAACACAGCACGGGCGGCAGCCCCTGGTCGTAACCGGGGATGCTCATGCCCTCGCTCGCCACGGCGTCGAGGCCCGCCAGCTGAATACCGTGTTCATGCTCGCTGCGCTGCACCAAGACATCGGAATAGATGTCGAAGTGAGACAGCACGAGGTTGAACCGCAGTTTAAGAAACGCCAGCCGCCGCTGCGCCTGTGCGGGCGCCGGCTGCTCTTCCAACCAATCGATTAAGGCGGTCATCGACTGGCGCACGCTGTCAATCTCCTTATCCAAGTGACGTTGAATGGCCCGCTGCGCCTCAAGCGATGCGCTTGCCGCGCCGACCATCGTCATGTGCAACGCAAAGGGCATGATGCGGTCGAGCCGGCTCACCAGCGAGCGCGCTTCACCGGAGACTAACGATAGTGCGGTCGCCGTGCCATCCATGGCGTTACATGTCGAGCAAGGTAATCTGCCGGCCGCGGCGCACCCAACGGCCGCTGCGGCCAAGGCGCGGACGCTGCCCGCCCGATCCATAACCCGCGCCGTAGCCTGAACCCCGGTTGTAGGAGGGGCGTCCCCGCTGTTGCAGGCCAGGGGCATGCCGGGCCGCGGCCTGAGCAACCGCTTCGCTTGCGGCCTGTTCGGCGCTCATCGCGTCACCGGCATTAGCCGCTTGTGCCACGGCTTCGGCGCCGAACCGCACAAAGCGTCGAGCAACTTCAAATTCCTGGTCCTGCGGACTCAACCCTTCGAGTTCGAGTCCGAAGATCTCACCTGCGTCTTCGACCGTGGGCTCCGGCGGCGGCTCGCTGGCAACGTTCTTTACAGCGGAACTTAGCGCGGTAGCCGCGCCCACAACGGGCGCAAGGCCCGGCACGGCGCTCAGCGCCGCTCCCTTGAGCGCTTTGAACAGCGCCCCGCCGACGGGCGACCTCACGAATCTCTTTACGCCGCGCCCGATGCGCTTGATGAATTTGCCCAGAAACTGGTCTAACTCGTATTCATCGTTTACTTCGAGCAACTCGGCGGCAAGCTCCATCTCATCGACTTCGTTAATGGCTTTGGATCTATGCGCGCCACATTTGCAGGGCGAGGGTTCGGACTCAAACTCGTAGCTTTCGCTGTCGGTTTCAAACTCAAGCTGAGTGCGGTCGGTATTGTGCATGCAGCGTCTCCTTACGGACGTTGATGAATGCATGCGCCATGCCAACGCTAAGTGCTTGATTTGAGGAACGTGGTATCGAAGCCGCCTTCGGTTTGCGGGGTATGGCGGCGGAGTGGAGCGAAGATGGCTTCGCGCGCGCTATTGCCGGGAGCCATAGTGGCCGGCGACGCAGTAGCCCTGCTCGCCCATGCTTCTCGCCGGCTGAAGCCCGAATGAGCCACTTGTATTGTCACCTCTCTCCCTTCACGGGCGCTGGAGCAGGTTCGGCACCAAAGATCGCAAGTTGGCTAGACGAGGAGTTTCAATTACCGGAAACATAAAACCCCGCCGCTGGTCTATTTGTTAGACGAGCTTTTCGTCGAGAAGGCGCCCTATGCAGATCATTCGTCATTTTCGACCTACGGTTAACCTCCATCCAGCGGAGCGTTGGGCTTCCACTTTGACTGGTTGCGCAGCCGTTGTCTCTGGAATCCGTCAGGGCAAATCCAGTGGATTCTTACGAGTGGCCGGTGGTGGGCTTTTAATTCATCGTGGCATCACCGGCCACTGCGGCGCCTACGAATTGCTTGGACTCACGACCGCGCCCACCAGGGCTACCCTGCCATACGAGTTGGGTGTTCGCGCTCGTGCTGCTGTGACAATTGCGGCCCCTCGTGAGAAAGTCTTTGAATTCTGGCAAGATCTGGAAAATCTGCCGCGCTTCATGCGGCACCTGATCTCGGTTGAAATGCTTGACGAAAAGAAGAAGAGCCGCTGGACCGCGCGGGGCCCACTGGATCGGAAAGTGACCTGGGACGCTGAAACGATCAACGAGATTCCCGGTCAACTGATTGCTTGGAAGTCATTGCCTGGAAGCGAAGTGGATAGCGCGGGTTCTGTCCGGTTTCGAGAAGCGCCCGGCTACCGTGGCACGGAGGTTCGTGTGGAGCTGCAATACAATCCGCCGGCCGGCATTATTGGTGCCTATACAGCCAGCTTGTTTGGCCGTGAACCCGAGCAGGAGATCGCCGCGGATCTCGGACGCCTGAAGCAGTTTCTCGAAAGCGGCGAAGTAGCCTCGACCGAGGGCCAGCCGCAGGGAGGGCGTCCAACCGATCGCGTGGTGAGCAGGATATTGGAGGAAGCGATCCCATGAAGGCTGCTTGTTGGCATGGCAAGGGAGACGTGCGCGTCGAGAATGTGCCGGATCCCACAATTCTGAATCCTCGCGACGCTATTGTCCGTGTCACATTGACGGCCATCTGCGGTTCCGACCTCCACCTATATAACGGCTTCATCCCCGGCATGCAAAAGGGCGATGTGCTGGGCCACGAATTCATGGGCGAAGTTGTGGAAGTCGGCTCGATGGTCGAACGATTGAAGAAAGGTGACCGGGTCGTTGTGCCCTTCACAATCTGTTGCGGCAAGTGCTTTTATTGCCAGACGGGGCTGTGGTCGCTGTGCGACAACACGAATCCGAACGCGGCACTGCTCAACAAAATATATGGCGCATCTGGCGCCGGGCTGTTTGGTTACTCGCACCTGTATGGCGGCTACGCGGGCGGGCAAGCTCAATACGTGCGCGTTCCCTTCGCCGACGTCGGGCCTATTGTCATTGAGAACGGTCTCTCGGATGAGCAGGTCCTGTTCCTTTCCGATATTTTCCCCACCGGTTACATGGCGGCGGAGAACTGCGATATCAAACCGGGAGACGTGATCGCTGTGTGGGGATGCGGCCCGGTGGGCCAGTTTGCGATCCGAAGCGCCTACATGCTCGGAGCAGGACTCGTGATCGCGATCGATCATGTTCCCGAGCGTTTAAGGATGGCGAAGGAGATTGGCAAAGCCGAAGTTGTGGACTACGGCTCAAGCGACGTCCTGGCCGAGATCAATGACCTGACCGCGGGCCGCGGTCCCGACGCTTGCATCGACGCCGTGGGAATGGAAGCGCATGGCGCGGGCCTGGAGAATGCTTACGATCGCACGAAACAAGCCTTGTCGCTCGAAACAGATCGTCCAGGCGTATTGCGCAAGGCGATCATGGCGTGCCGTAAAGGCGGCACTGTGTCGATCCCAGGCGTCTATGGCGGCTTTATCGACAAGGTCCCCATCGGCGCCGCGTTTGCCAAAGGACTGACCCTGAAAATGGGCCAGACTCATGCGCCTCGATACTTACGCCCCTTGCTGGAGCGAATTCAAAGGGATGAAATCGATCCTTCCTTCGTGATCTCCCATCGCGTCACTCTGGACGATGCGCCCGCGGCCTACCGTCTTTTCA
The DNA here is from genome assembly GCA_035650295.1 of Bryobacteraceae bacterium. GTDB lineage: Bacteria > Acidobacteriota > Terriglobia > Bryobacterales > Bryobacteraceae > JAFLBB01. The sequence continues at coordinate 8,475 of DASRHX010000941.1, forward strand.
ATGACCGCGGCGCGGCATGCACGAAGGTGGTGATGCGGCCCTCGTGAAGTCAACGGTGCTTTGCGTATGAAACCGGCCACCGTGGACGTTTTGGTCGTGGGTGCTGGTGTCGCGGGACTCGCCGCTACTGCTCTGCTCAGCCGCGCGGGAATGAAAGTTGCTTGCCTGGAAGCAAAGCCGACGATCGGAGGACGAATTAAAACCGAGCGCGACCCGTTCTGTGCACTGCCTGTCGAGACAGGCGCGGAATTTGTCCACGGCCTTCCATCGGAAATCCTGGAAATTGCCAGTACGGCGGGATTCACAGTGAGCGAGATTCCCGCCCAAGCGGTGCATTTCAACAACGGGAAAGTCCAGGCGCGGAAGAAAGTCGGCGGCTACGGGGAGGACATAATTTCCAAGATTCCCGACTCCGTCTTTTCGCGTGACCGGAGCTTCGATCAACATCTGGAGCGAATCCGCCAGTCCGCCGAAGCAAAGCGATGGGCGCGGGCTCATGTCGAGGGATTTAACGCGGCATCGAGCAAACTGGTCAGCGCAGCATGGCTCAAGGAAAGTTCGGATGCCGCCGGCGAAGATGGCGAGCGCATCTTTCGAGTCACAGCTGGGTATGACCAAGTTCCCATCGCACTTCTCCGGTCGATCGGCGAGTTTCATTCATGTGTACATCTCCAAACCGTCGTCGAGCGCGTTCGTTGGTGGCGAGGCTCCGTCGAAGTGCACTGCCGATCGGATTTGGATGGGTCGGCCTCCACGTTCCACTGCCGAGCTCTATTGGTGACCGTGCCCCTTGGAGTGCTTCAAGCCGCTTCGACAGCCGCTGGCGCCATCACGTTCCAGCCCGAACCCGAGCGAATGCTTGCCGCGGCTCGAACTCTGTGTGTGGGCCACGTCTATCGAATCACGTTCCGCTTCGTTGATAACTTTTGGTCCCGGCGCGAAGAGTTGAAATCAGCCAGCTTCTTCGTGTCCCACGAACTTCCCTTCCCCACTTGGTGGCCGGCAGCCCCCACTCGCGAGCCCGTCTTAACAGGATGGGCCGCCGGTCCGGCTACGGATCGGCTGCGCGGCAAGGATCGCCACTTCATCGTGAAGGAAGCTTTGCAGTGCCTGGCTCGAATATTGAATCGCCGGATCCCCCGGCCTGCAAATTACTACTTTCATGACTGGAGTACCGACCCTTACGCACGGGGCGCCTACAGCTACGTTCCTGTGGATGGCATGGCGGCGCGGAGCCGCCTGGCGCAACCCGTCGAGGATACGCTTTTCTTCGCTGGAGAAGCAACGGAGACGCGGGGAAACAATGGAACGGTGCATGGAGCGATTGCCTCTGGAGTCCGCGCCGCAAAGAACATCCTTCGCGTCTGTGGGGGAGTATGAAGAATTCAGATCCTGCATCGGCGGAACAATACTTACCGGAGCGGCCCACTCTTCCTCGTCTTCGGGAAGCGGTCCAATCCTGCCGCGGCTGCGATCTCTACAAGAACGCTACTCAGGCCGTTTTCGGGGAAGGCCCCCAAAGCGCTCAAATTGTCTTTATTGGCGAGCAGCCAGGCGACGAGGAAGATCTCAAAGGGCATCCCTTCGTTGGTCCAGCCGGCCGTTTGTTCGACCGAGCTCTGCAGGACGCAGGAATCGACAAGTCAGAAGTGTACGTGACAAACACCGTGAAACACTTTCGGTTTGAAGAGCGCGGCAAGCGTCGCCTCCACAAGAAGCCTCGTCAGTCTCAAATCGACGCTTGCAGTCCGTGGCTCAAAGCCGAACTCGAGATTGTGCGGCCCAAGGTTCTGGTGTGCCTGGGCGCAACGGCGGCTCGCGCACTTTTTGGCCCGCTG
>DASRHX010000942.1:0-2027 GCA_035650295.1 Bryobacteraceae bacterium
TCAGCACAATCCCCTTGCCGCCGGTGTCCTCGATGCGCCGTGCGTACGTCTCCGCGCTCTCCTTGCTCGCCGACCCGATCGTATTCGACCACCACAGCACCGGCTGCCCGTCTGACAATATTTTCGATACGCCCGTGGCTGAGCAGATGGGAGTCTTTGTCGCCAGCGCCGCCTGCGCCACCACCTCGTCCGCGCTCGGCAACACCAGGTTCTTTCCGCCTGTCGGCGCGATCACCAGCGGGAACGGCATCGGCACTCCCAGCACCGTCGTCGATGTGTCCACCTTCGAAACATCGCGCATAACGCGCGGAATCACGAAGACTTTCTCGAATGCGGCACGGTTCGCGCGAAGGGTTTGTTCATCTTCCACGCCGCCGGCAATGAAGTCATAGGCCAGCTTGTGCAGCTTCTTCTGACAATAGGCTTCAAACTCGTGAACGTTCACCAGGTCTTCGAGCGTCGGCTCCTGCGCCCGTAATATGGGCGCCAGCGGAGATCCGGCCAGTGTGAGTAGTGAGCCGAGTGCGTGGCGGCGTGAAATCGTGCAACGAGCCATGGGGAGTGATTCTATCGTAGAGAGGATGGACAAATCGCGCCTGGACCACGCCCTCGCGCTCATCGACGAAGCCAACGCCCCCGATCCGCATCAGTTGTTCGTGCGCGGCGCGCTGCGTCCCAAAGAACAGGCGCACGCCGAACTCATGACCGAATGGGTCCTCCGTCTTCGCCCCGATGCGTCCGAGGAACTGCAACTAGCCGCCCGCGCGCATCACATCCGCCGCTGGGCCATTCCACGCGCAAACTACCCCGCCGGCCGCCAAGGCTACCTGGAATGGAAGACCGAGCTCCGCCGCCGCCACGCCGCCGACCTTCGCGAAATTCTCCTTGCCGCCGGCTATCCCGAACTCTCCATCGCTCGCGCGTGCTCCATCCTTCTGAAACATGGCCTCACGCGCGACCCCGAGGTGCGTACCTTCGAAGACGCCCTCTGTCTCGTCTTCCTCGAAACCCAGTTCGAAGAAACCGCCGCCAAGATCGAGCGCTCCAAAATGATCACCGCTCTGCGCATGTCCATTTTCAAGATGAGCGAGCAGGGCAGGCAAGCCGCGCTCGCCCTCGTCCTGCCCGAACATTTGCGCGAGTTGTTGTTGGAAGCCGCGCGCGTTGGCTAAACTGAGATTCGTCCCTCCCGCAATGCCAGACCAACCACTTTCGAATGGTACGCTCGCGCCCGAGATCGCCCGCGGTGTGTGCCGCAAGATCCTATCCGGCCCTACCTTCACCAAGGCTCCGCGCTTGAGCCGCCTTTTCGAGTCCTGTGTAGAGGCGCACGCCAGCGCATCGCGCCCCGCCCTCGATGCCGATGACCGCGGCGAGCTGAAACGCCTCAGCCGCAAGCTGGAGGACTACTATGCCGCCGAAGGCGCCTCCGATCCGGTCCGTCTCGAACTTCTCCTGCCCGAAGCCAACATGCGCTTCCAGGTGAAGGATCCCGCGGCCAATCTCGCGGCCTGGGCCGCCGCGGCCATTACCGCCGGCCCCGCCAACGTACAAGCCGGCCGCGGCAAACTCTGGTTCATCGCCGCCGCTATCGTCGTCATCGCCGCCGCCCTCGCCTTCGGGCTCTCCCGCCGCCAGGAAACGATCGACCCTTCCGAAGTGCGCACCATCGCCGTGCTCCCCATCGACGACGCCCGCCCCATTCAACTGCACGACAAAATCATTCCGGGCATCACTGCCTCCATCACCGGCGAGCTCTCCCATGTTTCCAAATGGCGCACCATCGCCTACACCTCCGCCGTTCCCTTCGGCTACAAAGCGCGTGAGATGTCCGCCCTACGCTCCACGCTCAACGTCGACGCCGTCGTCGAAGGCAAGCTGATGCCATCGGAGAAAACCATCGACGGCGAAATCTGGATGGTCCGTACGCGCGATGGCAGCCGCGTCTGGCAGAGTTCGTTCTCCGCTTCTCGGGACGAGCTTCTCCCCGCCATCGACAAGGCCGCGCAGGAAATTGCCGCCAAGCT
>DASRHX010000943.1:0-4995 GCA_035650295.1 Bryobacteraceae bacterium
CAAATCTTTCAAAACGCCCGGTTGCAGGATCACGCCGATACAGGCGATTGTCGGACATCGCGCGGATGCTCACCCAGATCGCTCCCCGTGAGTCTTCGAAGACCCTGAAGATATTGCCAGAGCGAGGCAAGCCTTCTTTTCCCAAAAGACTCGGTGCAGCCTCAACCCCGTGGGGGTACCGGAGTAGCCCGTTCCCGGTTCCCAGCCACCAATCGCCGGACCGGGAGTGCACCACAATTTGTGACCAGCTCCATGCAAAGTCGATCCCCAAGGGCGCATTCAGCCGGACCGGTTGAAATCGGTTGCCGTCAAACCGGTTCAAGAAATAGTGATCTTCGTCTTTGGTTACCGCGATCAAGTTGCCCTGACGGTCTTCGAATACTGCCCATACTTTTCGGACGCCAAGACCTTCGCTTTCGGAGAAGCTGGAGAGACCCGAGCCGGAAATCCGAACTGCTCCGGCGCTGTCCGTACCGGCCCAAAGATTGCCCAGAGCATCGATGGCAAGAATGTTCATGGGAAATCCACGCAGGTTCGGATCCAATTCCACTGCCTGCCATCGGCCGGAAGGCAACTGTCGTGCGAGTCCTTGAAATGTGGCCGCCCACACTTGTCCGCGCCAGAACCGGACGTCTGCTACGTAGCCGCTGGGAAGTCCGTGCGACCGGTCGTAGCGATCCGCAACCGCAGCCACGCCGCTTTGGGGATCAATGCTAAATCGAAACAGCTCGGTTTGGGAGCCGGCCCACATGGACCCCGGAGTCTCTGAAAGCGCCGTGCCATTATCCATGGCCAGTCCCTGAGCGTGAGACCAGTGCTCGACGCGCCCGTTCGAACGAAATCGAAAAAGGCCTGAGTGAGTCAACGCCCATACGTCACCACGCGCGTCCTTAAGCAGTTTGTCGACCTCGCTCGAATTCTTGGCACCGGTCGGTTCATGGCCGCGAACGGCTTCCCAGGATTTCGCGCCGCTCGCCGGGCGTCGCCAAAGACCGGTCTGCGTTCCACACCACAGGCCGCGCTCATCCTCCAGAAGCGTGCGGATGGCGCCAAGCTTCAGGGATTCGCATTGAAACCGCGTGTGGTTGGACCGCGGATCGAAAAGGCAAAGATGTTCGCCGCCGGCAACCCAGTAGGTACCATCCCGTCGCTCGAAAAAAGCGGAGACGACGCGCGTTGGCAATCCATCGGCTCGCGTGAACATGTGAAATCCATTGCCGTCGAAGCGAGCCAGTCCTTCGCTGCCGGGAAACCAGACGAAGCCCCTGGAATCGACCAAAATGCGATTGACGGTCGTATGGAGTCCATCCTGGGCGGAGAAAATTGTGGTAGGCAGTTGCTCGGCCAGCGCGGCGCAAACCGCCAACCCTGCGGCGACACAACATCGGGAGATGTTCCGGAATGGTGCGGCGGCCTCGAGAGGCTTCACCTCAAAGATACTATCGCAGCGCGAATGCGCACGCCGGAATGGTGCTGCACTAAGTCTTATCTGAGCGGAGTGGCGCCGGATATTCTTGTACGTTACAAGATCCAATTTATCCTCTCATCGGAGGAGACGCGGCCTTCTTCGAGCCCGCATACCTACTGCTGTGGTGCGGTACTCGGAACGATCGGGCCCGCTCGAAGAGCTCGATTAGATTTGTGAAACAAATCAGCCGCCTGTTAGAGAAACAGCGAACTCGTAAGCTGCGGGGGAAAGAGAGGGTCCTGGTTGATGTTGTTGTGAAGCGACTTGCCCTTCCGTTGCACGTATTGGATATTCAACGACGTGATCGTTAGCAATTTTCCAGAGATTGAACCCCTTATGTTGCCGGCTTTAACAGGGTCGATCCGTCGATCCGTGACCAGGCCCGAGCCTGGATTCCGGCGGCTGTCTTCCTCCTGAAAGAACTTAATGTGTGCGGCCGTATGGTTGCCGAAGCGGCCGTCGATGGCGAGGGGTGTGGTCTCGCCGGGTGGCACAATTCCCGCGAACCCGCGTCCCGGTTCCCGCAGCACCTGTAAAAAGAATTGGATGAGCAAGACATCGTCGCGCTGATTGGGTGATCCGGTGCCGACCGCCAGATCGACCGAATAGAGGACATCCATTGGTTCTCTCGTGTTATTGCGGACGATGAAAACACGAGCCATGACGGTCTCCTTTACGAAAACGGGTAGGCGAATGCACCGGAATGCTGCTCCATCGGGATGCTCATGCTGCCCAACACCGCATTGCCTCCTGGGCCATCATGATGCCCTCCTCGGAAGGGATCACATATGCATGAAGTCGCGATCCATCGCGGGTAATTCTCCCCTCGCGGTCGATAGTGGCTGCGTTGCGTTCGGGATCGAATTCGAGTCCGAAGTCTTCGAGTCCTTCGCAGATTCGCCGCCTGACTTCGGGCGTATTCTCCGCAATGACGCCCCCCAATACCACCGCGGACGCTTTCCCTAGAACAGCCAGATATGCCCCCAGATACTTTTTCGCACGGTATGCAAATACATCCAATGCAAGTTGCGCCCGTGGATCCTCTGGCGAGAGCTTAACCAACTCCCGCGTATCCCCGGAACGTCCGGAGATGCCAAGCAACCCGGATTGCCTGTTCAGCAACTCCTCCATCGCTTCCATGTCCAGGCCCTCCTTGCGCGCTAGAAACGTGAGTACCCCTGCGTCGAGGTCCCCACATCGCGTACTCATTACCAGCCCTTCGAGTGGCGTGAGGCCCATTGAAGTGTCAATCGACTTTCCCGCTCGAATTGCCGTGGCCGACGCACCACCTCCGAGATGAAGCGTGATGATATTCGTCTGATCCAACTTGGTCCCGGCCAATTCCACATAACGCAACAACAAATACTGATGGGAGAGACCATGGAAGCCATAGCGCCGGATGCCATGGCGTGCAGCGATTTCCCGTGGAATCGCATATGTTCGGGCTCGTTCGGGAAGGGTCGAGTGGAATGCGGTATCGAATACCGCGACCGCCGGCACCTTGGCGCCGAGCATCTCTCGGGCCGCTCGAATGACGCTGGCGCAGGCGATGTTGTGTAAGGGAGCGAGATCATCCAGTCTCTCAACGGCGGAAACCAAAGTTTCATCGACACGCACGGGCTTCACGTAGTCATCTCCGCCGTGAACCACACGGCAAGCCAGCAGATCCACGTCTTTGAGTCGTATTGGCGAAGCGGCACTCATGCGCCCGGAATCGATCCACTGAAGTGTTTTCCGGGCCGTGTCACCATAGTCGCGAACGGGTACGCGGTCCTGGATTACCGGTTTCCGATTCTCGAGCAAGGTGAGTGTAGCCTCACTGCCGATCGGTTCGACAACGCCATCGGCTAGTTTTCGCGCGGTTAGCCGGTAATCAGTTGATGGTTCGCCCGCAATCAGATCGAATTTCAGCGACCCGCTGCCTGGGTTGAGCGCGAGGACGATCATCAGCTTGCGGCACCTTTGGTGGCCCTGGTGTTCTTCGTCCGCTCCTTCTCGCGACGCACGAGATTGGATAACAGGGTTTTCGCCCTTTCCAGTACCGCGCGGCGATCCTCACTTAGTCCCTTGCCGGCACGATTGATAAAGTAGGTCAGCATTCGAAGGCCGGAGACGGGCCCTTTAGGTGAGACTCTATTTGACGCGAGCGATCTTGCAATGGTGGAGGCGCTCTTCGTAAAAAGACCTTCCGGCGGATGAGTCGAGTCGGTCTTGACCGCTGCGACCCACCGCTTCGTGCTTCTCGCCGTCATTTGTGTCCTCGCTCAACCAACTCGTGAACCCGTCTCGGCTTCGTTCCCCGGTTTCACATGCTGCTTAAACCAATTCAGCGCAAGATCCGAAACCTGCTCCATCGCTCCTGGTTCTTCAAACAGATGAGTCGCTTTCGGCACGATGGAAAGGTGCTTTTCACAGCGCATCTTGTCGAATGCCTCGCGGTTTAATCTGAGAACGTGGGAGTCGTCACCGCCTACGATCAGCAACGTCGGCGCTTTGACTCTGGACAAAGCCTCGCCGGCAAGATCGGGCCGGCCACCGCGAGACACTACCGCGCGGATCGTCAACGGCCGCGCGGCGGCAGCTACTAATGCGGCGCCGCCACCGGTGCTGGCGCCGAAGTATCCGGTCGGCAGGCCTCTGGTTGTAGGTTCGCGCTGGAGCCAATCGGTGACTTCGATGAGCCGTCCCGCCAACAAACCAATATCGAAGCGGAGCTGGCGAGTTGCGAGGTCCACCTGCTCTTCCGCGGCGGTCAGGAGGTCGAGAAGCAGAGTGCCAAATCCACCGTCCTGCAACTCTCCAGCCGTGTGGCGGTTTCGTGGGCTATGCCGGCTGCTGCCGCTGCCATGAGCAAACACGATGATGCCGCTGGCATTCGCGGGTACTGCCAGATCTCCGGACAAGCCCAATGGTGGAATCTGCACGGATTGCTCAATGAGGGTGTACTGCATGGTTTTAAACTCCAGCCGGATAGGTTTCCGGCACTTCGGGCGTCTGTTCTTTTTCCGCTTGTGGAAGCGGCTCGACCGCGCGAGTTTCGTCAAAATGAAGGACGGCATCGAACTGATCGGAAAGCCGGGCCATGAAGTAATGACTGGCTCGCTCCGTCTCCGGCCGGTAGATGACGCCGATCGCGCGTTCCAACCGCTCCGCACGAAGCTCCCTTGCCAGGCGTTCATCACCGGCGAAAGCGGCGAGGAAGCGCGGAATGCCTGTCTCATGAAACAGACTTTCGTAGCTCTCTTGCAATGCTGGGCGGACGCGTTTCATTTCGTAGTGGCCGCCCCAGTCCGAGGCAGCTGTCACCGTGCCTGTATAGGTGGTGAATCCGACGAGAACCGCCCGTGAGTGATGCTCACGAACCAGCTGTCCTAGATTCCATTCCCCGTAGCGCGCGCGATCGGTTGCGCGAGCGTCGCCCAAATGGGAATTGTGCGCCCACACCACGATTCTGGCCGAGCCGAAACGTTTGCCAAGATGAGCGGCAAGGGCATATAGCGTTTCGGCCATGTGGAGGTCGCGAAGAT
>DASRHX010000944.1:0-15686 GCA_035650295.1 Bryobacteraceae bacterium
CGGGGTTGTTGATGAAAGGCAGTTCGCCAATGAAAGTCTGCTTGGACTCCTTGTCCTCGCCTTCCTTCTTGGGGCCGTAGACCTTGGAGTCTGGAAAGACTCCGTTATTGTAGTGGATCAGCCGCCACTCCTCTTCCCCGGTGAAAGGGTCTTTGTAGCGGCGTCTCAAATAGCGCTTGTCTTGAAATTTTTCGAGCTCGTCGATCGACTGCGGATACTTCTTCAGCGTCCGGGCAAATACCTGGATGGCGCGCTGGTATTGTTCGCCGCGGTCAATGAGCAATTGCTCCTTGGAGCGTAGCGCCTGCTGCGCCAGACGAGGCGCTTCGAGGTAGAGCGTTACCACCACGGCGGCAGCCATGGCGAAGACAAGCAGCATGGCGAACCCACGCTCGCTGCGACGCTGTGCTCTTCTTCTCATCTCGCTTCCATTTTTAGTCTAGACGTTCGGCACTAGCTCGAGGGGTAACGATTGCTGATTCTTATATTGCACGTCTTCGACGGTCGCCGCATTGATGCCGATTTTCACGACCTTGAAGCGCGACTTGATCGTCTCCCCTTCGCCCACCACGAAGATGTCCTCGCCTTGCAGGAAAAATGCTCGTTTCTCGCCGCCCATGCGTCCGGCGATATAGCCGTAGAACTTAAGGGGAATCGGCGGGGGAGGCGGTTTGGGCGGGTCCACCAGCTTAACTTCCTGCGGCGGGGCGACGGGCAGTTTAGCCTCTTCGGCGCCCTTCTTTTTGCCCCTTCCAGGAAGGATCTTCGGTTCGGGGAGTTTGGGCGGCGGCGCGGAACCAAAATCGAAGAGACTCCGGCCCGCACCATCGAGCGTCACCTGCTGCAGTTTGGCAAGCAGATCGAGGCGCAATGCCGGATCCACGCGCGCCATGTCCGGCCGGTCTTCGGGGCGTTTGGGCTTGAGCGAAGGGCGGAACTCAACGGCCGCCGATGCCGAGCGTGCGTTACGCGCCGGTCCCGCGCTGGCCGTGACCGCGGTGGCCTCTTGTTCAGCGTTGCGGATGGCGGTCAATGGGTTCGATTTCGCCGGGGCCGGAGGAGGAGTGTACGCCTGCTGGGGCGCACCCGTGCTTGCCGAAAACACGTTGGTGTACATCAAGTAAGCAGCGACCACCAGCAAGCCGGCGAGGATCGCGACCTTCTTCGGCTCCGCGCCCAACTCCAACTTCATTTTCATGGCTGCGCTCCCCGTGCCGCCATTGCGGCCGGAACCGGCGGCGCAGCTTCGCGGAGGAAAGCGTTCATCTTGAACCGCGCCTGAAGGCCGCCGGACTGCTGCGGCTGAGCCGCGATCGAATCGATGATGAGAAATCGCCGCGACCGGTCGACCGCGTTCACAAACTCGACGAGATCAGCGTAGTTGCCTTCGTAATTTGCCGTGATCGTCATCATCGAGAAGACGTCGCTGCCGTCGATGGGATCGATCGTGAAGCTGTGCTCGCGCGGCGTGATGCCCGCCTGCTTAGCCATCGCGCCGATCTCGGTGAGGATGGTCGACGAGGCCGTGCGGCGGTCCATAAAATAGCCACTGACGAAGTTCTCCTGCTCCTGTCTAGCCGTTTGCACCTTCTTCACCGTTGTCCGCGCCTGGTCGAGCGTCGCCCGGCCGCGCTGAATCTGTATGCGCGTCTGCGCGAGCGCCGCGTCCAACTCCGCCGCCGAACCACCGGGCGGAAAAAAGTAGAAGTATCCGGCGATCAGGTTCAATGCCACCAGCACGCCCAGCACGATTTTGATCGTGCCGCGCGGGTCGCCGCCATTCGCTTTCGTTAGTGCTTTAAAACGCGGGGGCATAATTTGCGGTCACCCTGTAGCGGAAAAGCGGCTCCGATTGCGTCGGCGGCAGCCAGCTACTCACCGTCGTCGCACCGAATCTAGACGAGCCCTCCAACCGCATCACCATATCGACGACAGGCTCAGCGGCCTGCGCGCCCACCACCATATCGAGGAGAATCTGATTCTTCGTATTCACCTGCGGCCGAACGCTCACCAACCTCACGTTGTGCGGCAGCACCTTTTCCAAGTCGTTGAAGATACCCGTCCACGAGATGCCCTTGCGCAGGAGCAACTCGTTATAGAACAGGCTGTGTTCGATGGACTGCGCGTTGGCGGGCATCCGCAACTCGCTGTCGTACTTCACCTGCTCGGCCGTCATCACAGACAGTTGGCGTTGGGCGTTGTCGAGCGCTTCGCGCGTGGCGGAGGCTTCGCTGTGTTGAATCCAAGCCATCACCGCGAGGTACAGAAAGAGTCCCGCAAGCACCGCGCCCGCGGCACAACCGGCGACGATCGCCGGACGATCCCGGCGGAACGGCTCACTCGCAAGATTGATGGGAATGGTTCCGCGCACCCTTAGTTCACCCCATTCGCCTGCAGATAGCCATAGAGGCCGGCATTGGTCGCATCGGGCGAGCCGATGGCCGAGCGCAGCGGCTCAACCGTCAGTTGCAAATCGGCCGCGCAGACGTCGGCCAGCTCAGCCGCCAATGGACCGAAGCCGCACAGCAGCAACCGGCCCGGCCGCTTCGGCAGTTCGTCTTCCGCGTAGGCCATTGTCGGATACAGCACACCCATCACCTCTTCCAGCGTGGTATCTCCCAATTCCATACAGCGCAACAGACGCAGACGCGCGCCCTCGCTCACGCTGACTGTCAGGACGCGGCCACTCAACTTCGCGGCAATTACCAACGGGTCGGAGGCCACCAGATCCATCGCCGCCAGTGCCGACGTGGTGACAAACCCGGGAAGGAATCCGGCGCCGCGGAATGCCGCCTCATAGCGCGCGACAATTTCCACCGCGGAGGCCGCGGCTACCGCATACCACCGCCCATCGTATTGCCGGGCATGATAGTTGATCGAAGCCGTGTCCATATCGAACGGCACAGTCTTCTTCAACCGAAAACGCACGAGCGCCATCTGTTCGTCACGATCCGAGGGAAATTGCTCGAAATCGAGCACGGCGACGCGAGTGGAAAAGTCCGGCAGGATTAGCGCAGCCTCGCGTGTCTTGCGCATGCCGTTGCTTGTGGCCAAGCTCATTACCGCCTGCGCGAATGCTTCGGGCTGCAAGACGTTGTCCTGCACCGGCGACACCGCGAGAACGTCCCCGGCCAGAGGTACAAAACCTGTTTCCAGCTTCGACCCCGCTTCGGGCAAGCGCCGGGCCCAGGCAATACCCGCCTGTGACACTTCAAACGCGTAGGGCGGCGGCGGATCTTCAATCAGCTTTTTCAGCGAATCCAGCACGCATCACCCCTCGATGAAGGTCACCTTGTTAATCTCTTTCAACGTCGACACGCCCTCGCGCACTTTTTGCACCGCGGCGTCGCGCAGGAACGTCATGCCTTCCTCGGTGGCCGCGCGCTTAATTTCCGATGCCGGGCGCTTTTCGAGAATCATCTCGCGAATGCGTTCGGTCAGGTCGAGCAGTTCGTGAATCGCCGTCCGGCCATGGTAGCCGGTGCCGCCGCATTCAAAACATCCCGATCCTTCCATGAATTTCCACGAACGCCACTCCTCGGGATTCAAGCCACTCTCGCGGAGGTACTCGTCCTCGTAATGAACCTCGTGCTTGCAGTGCTCGCAAATGACGCGCACCAGCCGCTGGGCGAGAATGCAGTTTAGCGCCGAGATGAAGTTGTAGGGTTCGACGCCCATATTGAGAAAGCGCCCCAGCACGTCGAGTACGTTGTTGGCGTGCACGGTGGTGAATACGAGGTGACCTGTCAGGGCGGCGTTGATAGCAATTTGCGCCGTCTCCTGATCGCGGATTTCGCCGACCAGAATCTTGTCCGGGTCGTGGCGCAGAATCGACCGCAGTCCGCGGGCGAACGTCAGCCCCTTCTTCTCGTTCACCGGAATCTGTGTGATGCCCTTCAACTGGTATTCGACCGGGTCTTCGATCGTGATGATCTTGTCCTCGTCGTTTTTGATCTCGTTCACGGCCGCGTACAGTGTCGTCGTTTTGCCGGAGCCTGTCGGACCGGTCACCAGCACCATTCCGTACGGCTCCTTGATGTAGCGACGGAACTTGACCATATCGGACTCGGCGAAGCCGACCACTTCGAGCGTAAGTTTGGTGAACTTTTCGCTCATCGACTCCTTATCGAGCACGCGGAGCACGGCGTCTTCGCCATGCACGGTGGGCATGATCGACACTCGAAAGTCGATCAGGCGCCCCTTGTAGCGCACGCGGAAACGGCCATCCTGAGGCACGCGCCGCTCGGCGATGTCCAACTCCGACATCACCTTGATACGCGAGATGATCGTCGAGTGCCAGTCCTTGGCGATGGGCGGCATGGCGTACTGCAGCACGCCGTCGATGCGGTACTTGATCACCACTTCCTGATCGCGCGTCTCGATGTGAATATCGCTCGCCCGCCGTTCGAGCGCGTTGAAGATGGTGGTATCGACCAGCTTGATCACCGGCGCGATGTCGCTATCGGCGGCCGTCAGCTTGTCGATGGAAAGGGTTTCGTCGGAATTTTCTTCGTCGGCGACGACGTCGAGCGCGAAGCCCTCGGTGACTTCGTCCAGCACGCGCTGCGACTGTTCGGTCTTCTTCAGCAGGTCGGCGATCTGGCTCAGCGTGGCGACTTTCGTGCGGAGCTTCTTGCCAATCATGATCGCCAACTCGTCCACGAGGTTCAGGTTCCGTGGATCGGCGATGGCGATTTCCAACGTGCCTTCGTGCAGCCGGAGGGGGACGAAATTATAGCGAAACATCAACTCGACCGGCACCGTTTGGAACAGTTCATGATCGATGTGGGTTTCTCGTAAGTCCAGAAATTCACACCGATAGCGCATGGCAAGTTGTCGCGCTTGCGCCTGTTCCTCTGCAAGTTGTTGAGCTGGAGTGGTCCTCTGTGTCGCCATAGGCTCCGTACGGGGAGATTTCTGCCCTCGATTCTTTGACGCACGGGACTGCCTGGGTGTGGAGGGGAATTTGCAGCCCCAGGCGCTTTCCCATGATCCACCTCATGCTACGCTGCCTGGGTGGGCGCGGCAACGAAGACCGGCACGCTGGCGTTCTGCCTTCTCATTGCCGCATGCAACCGCCAGAAGCCGCAGCCTCCCGCGCCGGAGGCCTCCGCATACGCTGACCCCAAAACCTGCGCCGGCTGCCACCCGGCACAGGCGAAGACCTATCGCGAAACCGGCATGGGCCGAGCCTTCTCCCGCGCGACGCCAGCCGCAATGGGCGGCACATTCGACAGCGCCGCACCCTACTTCCATAAGGCGTCGGATCGTTACTATCAACCGCTCCGGAGGGGAGACCGATTCTTCCTGAAGCGCTACCAAAAGACCCCCGGCGGGTCGGAAGCCAACGCGCTCGAATACGAGATCCATTATGTTCTCGGCTCCGGTAACCACTCGCGAACGTACCTCCACCGCGATGCCGCCAATCGGCTTGTGGAGATGCCGGTAAGTTGGTACTCCGAAGGCGGAGGGAAATTCGCCATGAGCCCGGGCTACGACAATCCGGCGCACTACGATTTCCGACGCAAGATCAACTACGACTGCTTCTTCTGCCACAACGGGTATCCGCAGGTGAGCGAAGGTACCGGGCGCGCGGGAGCGGAACCGCTCTATCCGTCCACTCTGCCCGAGGGAATTGATTGCCAGCGCTGCCATGGCCCCGGGAGAGCGCACGCAGAGGCGGCGCAGCGCGGGAGCGCGCCGGCCGAGCTTCGCAAACTCATCACCAACCCTGCCCGTCTTCCGGTCGCGCGCCAGATGGAGGTGTGCATGCAATGCCACCTGGAAACAACCAGTTTCCCGTTGCCGAACTCCATTCAGCGCTACGGACGCGGGGCCTTCAGTTATAAGCCCGGCGAGCCGTTAGCTGACTACATTCTGCATTTCGACCACGCCCCCGGCCACGGCCGCGACGATAAGTTTGAGATCGCTAGCGCCGCCTACCGGCTGCGGCAGTCGCAGTGTTTCCTCAAGAGCGGCGGCAAGTTGCTGTGCACCACCTGCCACAACCCGCACGATGTCCCTCGCGGCGCCCAGGCCACGGCGCGCTATGCCGCCGCTTGCGCGGCATGCCACGCGCAATTGTTGAATCAACTCACAATTACCGGCCGGCACACCAAACAGCAGGACTGCGCCGGCTGCCACATGCCCAAGCGGCGAACCGAGGATGTCGTTCACGTCGTCATGACCGACCACAAAATCGTTCGGCGCCCGCCACCGGGCGACCTGAGGGCGCCACAGCCTGAACGCCAGGAAACCGCCGGCGTGTCCTACAGGGGAGAAGTGGTTCCCTACTATCCTTCCGGCCCGGCCGCGACACCCGAGGAGGAGCTATACCGCGCCTCGGCCCAGGTGCTGCAGAAGAGTAATCCGGCAAAAGGCATCCAGAGCCTCGAAGCAGCCCTGCGAAGACACCAGCCGAAGAGACCGGAATTCTACTTCGACCTGGCGGAAGCCTATCTCGCCGCGGGTGATCGCGCTCGCGCGATGGCAAACTACGAGGCGGCAATCCATCGCGACGCCAAATTCGCCCCTGCCATTCGTGGATTGGGTGCGGCACTCTTTCGGCAGAATGACTTGGCGCGGGCAATCCCGCTTTTGGAGCAGGCGCGTTCGCTCGAGCCACGGGACGCACCGACGCTCCAGGAACTGGCGCGCGCGTACCAGCAGCAGGGACGCGTCACAGACGCGGTGGCGGCACTGCGCTCAGCCGTGGCGCTGGAGCCCACCGACGCGACCATTCACGAATCGCTTGGCAACCTGCTGATCGGCTCAGGCGATGTGCCGGCGGCCGAAGCAGCATTCCGCGAGGCCATCCTGCACCAGCCCGACCTGGCCACGGCGCACTACGCATACGCGGCAACGCTCGCCAGCCGGGGACTCTTCGATCAGGCTCTCCCGCGGATGGAGAAGGCCGTGGCGCTGGCTCCAGCGCTGCCCCAACCACATGAGATGCTGGGCAATCTGTATGCACGCCGCAAGGACTGGCCGCGCGCGGCGCAGCAATATCGCGAGGCGCTGCGCCTCGATCCGAACTTTGGGCGCGCCCATCTGGGACTGGCCATGGCCACGGCATCCCAAGGCGATTTCGGCACCGCGCGGAAACATCTGCAGCAGGCCGCGGCTTCGCCCGACCCGGCCATCAGCCGGGATGCGCGTGAGTTGTTGCAGAGCCTGCCTTAGCGCGCCGGGAAGCCGGACAAAGCTTTTGCCTCGCGCACCTGCAAAATGTGGCGTTGCGAGTGCGAGGTGATCATGAGAACCCATTGGTAGACGTCCATTTCACTTGTCAGAAAGCGGCGGCCACGGAGGTCATCCGGTGTCGACTTGACGAAGGAAATCATCTCGGCGCGAAGTTTGCGGAAAGGAGCCAGCGCTTCAGCGGCGCTCTTGTATTCGCCGTGCGGAGTGCGCGCTTCGGCGGTCTTGTTCCGCCGCGTGCGGTCGATGCCATACCAGAGGATGCCCGCGTCGGTGGCCTTCGGCTTAAACCCTTCCTCGACGGGTTTCGCCATGGACTGCTTCACCTGGTCCCAGTACTGCGGTTCGGCAATGGCGAGGTGTGCAACGATCTCGGCGATACTCCACTTTCCTTCGGCCGCGCGCCAGTTGAGCTGCGTGTCGCTGAGGCCGGCGAGTTCCGAAACGAGCCACGACTCGGTCATCTGGAAATGCTCGAGCAGTCGTTCCCGTTCCAACGTTGTAAGTGGCGCGGCGGCCAGAGTAGTGGCAGAAAGACAAAGTAGGGCGAGATGCTTCATCACCGCACAGACGGTAGACTGCCCGATCTGTTAGTTGCCGCTGAGGACCTTCACCGATACGGGAGTGCGCGACTGGCAGGCCATCGAATCGGTCATGCCGCTCACCAATTGCGCGCAGGCGTTCGTGGTGGCTGCCGATTGAGCTTTCTCCAAAGTCTCGGCCGAGGCAATGCGGCAGGCTTGACGCCCGCTGTCGGCGACACAAACCTCAACGCGGAACTGCGTCATGCCTTTGAACGAGCTGTACATGATCACACCAAAGGCGATTACGAAGATGAGTCCGATCCAAACGGCGGGCTTGCCCATTTCACTACTCCGAAAAGAATCCACCCATGCGGCGGAACTTCTCGTAACGGTGCGCGGCCAGGTCGGGCCCCGCCAATTGCGAGAGTTCGTCGAGGGCGTGTGTTGCAGCCGCCGCCAGCGCCACAGCCGCGCCTTCCGGATCCTCGTGCGCCCCGCCACCCGGCTCGGGAATGACGCCATCGATCAAGCCCAGTTCCAACAGATCGTTGGCGGTCATGCGCAACGCCTCGGCCGCTTTGGCCGCGTGCGCGGCGTCGCGATAGATGATGGCCGCGCAGCTCTCCGGGGAGATCACGCTGTACACCGCGTTTTCCATCATGTAAACGCGATTGGCGACGCCTAGAGCGAGCGCTCCGCCGGAACCGCCTTCGCCGATCACAATGGCAATAATGGGAACCTGCAGACGGGCCATTTCACGCAGGTTCAGTGCGATCGCTTCGGCTTGGCCGCGTTCTTCCGCGTCGATTCCCGGATAGGCACCGGGGGTATCGAGCAGTGTAAGAATCGGCCGGTTGAATTTGGCGGCGAGCTTCATCAGCCGCAGCGCCTTGCGGTAGCCCTCAGGCTTGGGCATGCCGAAATTGCGAAACAGTTTCTGCTTGGTGTCCCGCCCCTTTTGCTGCCCAAGCACCATCACCGGACGACCTGCCAGAAAGCCGAAACCTCCCACGATGGCGGCGTCTTCGCCATAATGCCGGTCGCCATGTAGTTCCTGAAAGCCTTCGACGAGCTTGCCGATGTAGTCCAACGCGTGCGGGCGTTTGGGATGGCGCGCGGTTTGCACCCGAGCCCAAGAGGAATTCATCGGCGCCGGTTCGGCGGCTGGCGTAGGCGCGGGGAGAGATTGATCTGCCATCAGTCGGCGAGCACTTCCATGGCCTGCGGTCCGCAAATACGTTCCACTTCCGCGCAGAACTCTTTGTCAGGACGAACGCGAGCCTGAATATCCAGAATAACCGAAAAGTCCCGGGGCTTCTCAAGGCGCAGACGCACTTCCGCTTCGCCTTGCTTCTTGCCGAATAGCTCTTGAAGCGCGGTGGCACGATCCAGTTCCTGCCGTCGCGTTCCCACCGGCACCTTGATCGAGATCAGACGGGGGAGGTTCATGCGGACATTGGCGAGCGAAGTCACTTCCTTCACCGAGATTCGCGACGGCGCATTCTCTTCCGGAAGCGCTGTACCGCGGATGAGCACCGCGACGTCCTCCTGCAAATCGGCTTGCAGGTTCTCATAAGCGGTGAAAAAACACATGCAGTCGGCGTTTCCGTACCAGTCCTCGAGTTGGAAGCTCGCCCACGGCTTGCCATCCTTGTTCCGCCGGCGCTGCAGTCCCGTAATGACGCCACAGATGGAGACTTCGTCGCCGCGCTTAAGGTCTTCCAGTTCGCTGGATGAGCGCGTGGACCTTTCCTTGACCTTGTCGCGGAACTCGTCGAGCGGATGGCCGGTGACGTAGAAACCGAGCATTTCCTTTTCGCCGGTCAGTTTCTCCTTGATGGTCCAGTCGTTGAGCTTGGGCAAGGGCTGCTCTTCGGGGGCTTCGGCGAGCATCTCGCCGAACAGGCCGCTCTGCCCGCTCATGCGGTCACGCATGGCGCGCTGTCCGGTTTCCATTGCGCCGTCGATGGTGGCGAACAGTTGCGCGCGGTTTCCGGGGAGCGAATCCATTGCGCCGGCCTTGATGAAGCTTTCGATCATACGGCGGTTGACGCTGGTCAGGTCGACACGTTCGCAAAAGCTGGCCAGGGACGTGAACGGGCCGCCCGAGACCCTCGCCTCGACGACGTTATTCACGGCGGCCGCGCCCACGTTTTTGATGGCGCCCAGGCCGAAGCGAATGGCGTCGCCCGCCGGAGTAAATGTGAGAGCCGACTGGTTGATATCCGGCGGCAGGACGGAGATTTCCATGTCGCGGCACTCGTTGATGTATTTCACGACCTTGGCCGTGTTGCCCGTTTCCGAGGTGAGCAGGGCGCTCATGAACTCGATCGGATAGTGGGCCTTGAGGTAGGCGGTGAGATAGGCGAGCAACGCGTAGGCGGCCGAGTGAGACTTGTTGAAACCGTACTCGGCGAACTGTGCCATGAGGTCGAAAATCTTTTCGGCTTTCTTCGGCGAGAAGCCTTTGTCAGAGGCGCCCTTGAGGAAGCGCTCGCGTTGGGCGTCCATCTCCTCCTTCTTCTTTTTGCCCATGGCGCGGCGGAGGATGTCCGCTTCACCCAACGAGTAACCGGCGAGGACCTGCGAGATCTGCATCACCTGCTCCTGGTAGAGCATGATTCCGTAGGTCTCTTCGAGAATGGGCTGGATCTCTTTGACGTCGTAGATGACCTGTTTGCGGCCATGTTTGCGATCGATGAAGTCGTCGATTACGCCGCCTTTGATCGGGCCGGGGCGGTAGAGCGCGTTCAACGCCGTGAGATCTTCGATCCGCTCCGGCTGGTAGCGGCGCAGCACGTCGCGCATGCCCGGGGATTCAAACTGAAAGATGCCGCTGGTGTAGCCGTTGGAGAAAATCCCGTAAGTCTTCTTGTCGTCCAGCGGAAGATCTTCGAGCTCTAGCTTGACGCCCTGGTGCACTTCGATGAGGCGGACGGCCTCGTGAAGAATCGTGAGCGTGGTCAGCCCAAGAAAGTCCATCTTCAGCAGGCCGAGCTTTTCCATGCCCACCATGTCGTACTGCGTGACGACTTCATCCCGGTTCGTCTTGTAGAGAGGAACCAGTTCTTTCAGTGGTGTTGAGGAGATGACCACACCGGCGGCGTGCATGCCGGCATTGCGCGCCATGCCCTCCAACCTTACGGCTGTGTCGAGCACTTCGCGAACGCGCGGATCGGCCTTGGCGGCCTCCTCGAAGCCTGGCTCCATGGCGAATGCTTCTTTGAGCTTGATGTTGAGCGGCTGCGAAGGGACGAGCTTGGTGAGTTTCTCAACGTCGCCAAAGCTCATGTCGAGGACGCGGCCGACGTCCTTGATCGCCGCCCGCGCGCCGAGCGTTCCGAACGTGATGATTTGTGCCACGAAATCGCGCCCGTATTTTTCGGTGACGTACTGGATGACTTCGCCGCGGCGGTTGGTGCAGAAATCGATGTCGATATCGGGCATACTGACGCGCTCGGGATTGAGGAAGCGCTCAAAGAGCAACCCATATTGCAGTGGGTCGACGTCGGTGACCGATAGAGCGTAGGAGACAAGCGATCCGGCCGCCGAACCACGTCCCGGGCCGACCGGGATGCCTTTTGTTTTCGAGAAGTGGATGAAGTCCCAGACCACAAGGAAGTAGCCTGAGAACTGCATCTGCTGAATCATCTTGATCTCGCGGTCGAGGCGTTCGTAGTACACCTCGAGAGGCTGGCGCAATTGACCGGTCTTCTGCAGCGCTTCCAGGCGCGCACGGCGGCGTTCGAAGCCTTCACGCGTCACAAACTCAAAGTAGCTATCGATGGAGTGAGGCTGCGGAATATCAAACCGCGGGAACGGATCCTTCACCTGTTCGAGCTTGACCTTGCAGCGTTGCGCGATATCCCAGGTTCGGTCGAGCGCCTCCTCCACCTCGCCAAAAATTTGCATCATCTCGTCACGCGATTTCAGATAGAAGTCCGGCGAGTCCCACTTCATGCGCGAGGGATCGGACACGGTCTTTCCCGTCTGGATGCAGAGCATGATTTCGTGGGCGCGGGCGTCTTCGCGCTTCAGGTAGTGCGCGTCGTTGGTGGCAACCAGCGGAATGCCCGTTTCGCGACCCATGCGGTAGAGCATGGGGAGGATCTTCTTGTCCTGATCGAGGCCGTGGTTTTGGAGTTCTAGGAAGAAATTGTTCTTGCCGAAGATGTCTTGGTATTCGTAAGCGAGCTTCTTGGCCTCCTGGTACCGGTCCTCCATCAGGTGTTCGGCGATGTCGCCTTTGAGGCAGGCCGACAGCGCGATGATTCCCTTGGAGTGGCGGGCCAACAGGTCCTTGTCGATGCGCGGCTTGTTGTAGAAGCCGTCGAGATAACCGGAAGAGACCAACTGAATCAGATTGCGGTAGCCGTCCTGGTTTTCGCACAACAGAACGAGATGGTTGTAGGAGCGGGCGTTGCTGCGGTCCTTTTGGCCGAGGGGGCTAGTGTAGACTTCGCAGCCGATGATGGGGTTGATGCCGCGCTCTTTGGCCGCGTTATAGAACTCGACGGCTCCGAACATGTTGCCGTGGTCGGTCATGGCGACGGCGGGCATACCCTGCTCGGCGACGGTCTGCATCAGCCGCTTGGTTTCACAGGCGCCATCGAGGAGTGAGTAGTCGGTGTGGCAATGAAGGTGGACGAAGGGCGGTACCGCTGACATCTTGGGCTATTGTAACGCCCGCCTCCGTGATACTATCCCGGGCATGCGACGATTTGCTCTGACCCTGGCCGCCTGTGCTCTCCTGAGCGCGCCCCTTATGGCGGCGCGGAATTCGCTAGACATTTACTTCATTGATGTGGAGGGCGGGCAAGCGACTCTGCTGGTAACACCCGCTGGTGAATCGCTTCTCGTGGACTCGGGCTGGCCGGGCTTTGAAGGACGCGATCCGGTGCGCATCCAGGATGCGATGAAAAAGGCGGGCATCCAGCATATCGACTACTTCTGGATGACCCACTTCCACACGGACCACGTAGGCGGACTGGAAGAATTGGCGCAGAAGGTGACGATCAAAACCTTTGTCGACCATGGCGACAACGTGGAAACCAATGCCGGCGCGCAGAAGCTCTCGGCCGCCTACGAACGGGCGCGCGCAAAGGGGAAGCGGCTGACTTTGAAAGCCGGCGACAAGTTGCCGCTGAAGGGCGTCGACGTGGTGACGGTCGCCTCCAATGGAAACCTCATCACGAAGGCCATCAACGGGGGCGGCGCGGCGAATCCTTTGTGCGCCACTTCACAGCCGCGCGCCGCCGATCCGACGGAGAATGCCCGCTCGTTGGGATTTCTACTCACCTTCGGCAAGTTCCGCTTTCTTGACCTCGGCGACCTCACCTGGAACAAGGAACTCGAAATGGTTTGCCCGAATAATCTCCTGGGCAAGGTCGATGTCTATCTGACTACGCACCATGGGATGGATATGAGCGGCCCGGCGCAGATCGTCCACGCTCTGGCTCCGCGAGTGACCATCATGAACAACGGGGCCAAGAAAGGTGGCGCGGTTCCGGCAGTGCAGGTGGTGAAGTCCTCGCCTGGACTCGAAGACCTTTGGCAAGTGCATTTCGCAGTCGCCGGAGGGGCAGACAACAACACGGCGCCCGATCAGATCGCCAACCTTGAGGAGAAGTGTCAAGGAAACGGCCTGGTGCTCACGGCCCGTAAGGACGGTTCCTTCGACGTTATCAATTCGCGAAATCAGCATAAGAAGTCCTACCCCGCACGGCGCTAGCGGCACAAGGCTAGGGCAAAGTCCAACTTCCCCGGACCGACCAGTCGGATCGAAGGCCGCTCTTGTCCAGCGCGAGCGCAAGAATATTCTTGGTGCCGGTATACGTCGTCGGCACGAACGACAACGGAATGTTGAGAGTGAGTTCACTTCCGACAGCACTCACGCTCATATTGGCGAGCGGCAGAGCGCACTGGGAATTCGACAAGGTGTTGAGTGCCCCTGGCGGATAACCTCCTATCCAAGCCGATCCCGAATTGTTGAGCAGATAGACCAAGCCGAGTGTGTGGTTATAGGCGATGTGGCAAGAATTGAATCCCGTCAACACCGTGTTCACCATAAACTGAATCGAATCAAAGTTGTTGGCGCCGTTGGCATCCGTGTATTTGAGAGTGAATACCGCGGAGGTACCGCCCCCCGAATTCGGTGTGAGCAGAAAGAAGACGGGCGCGGACGGAGGGACAGGCGCTGCCGACATCTTCGCGACGAACATATCGAGCGAGCCCGCCTGCGTATAGCGGTAAGCGGACTGGGTGGGGAAGTTCGACGAACTGGTTGAACCTGTGAGGAACATCTCGCCAAGAAGGTTGACGGCAACACCATAGGCCTGATCCGCCGCTGAGCCTCCGAGATAGGAACTAAAAGCGAGCACAGAGCCGTTGACATCCACCTGCGTCATGAAGGCATCGTATGAGCCACCAGGCGCTGATTGCGCAGGAAGGTAAGTGGGGAAATTGCCGGATGAGGTGTAACCGGCCACGAATATGCGGCGATTAATGTCCACAACAATCGCGGTTGCGACATCGGTACCCGCGCCCCCGAGATAGCTGCTGTAGACGCGGACACCGCCATTGTCGTGCTTGACAAAGAAGGCGTCCAGCCCCCCCTTGTTCGTGCTTTGATAGGGCAGCAGTATCGGGAAGTTCGTCGAGGAGGTGACACCGGTTACATAGTTGTTACCAAACACATCAACAGCAATTGCGCGCGCCTGTTCGGGAAGAATCGTGGTTCCATTGCTTCCACCAAGGTAGGTCGAGAACACGAGCGCATTTCCATCGCTGTTGAATCGCGCTACGAATGCATCCTGGCCCCCTGCATTCGAAGGTTGAGCGGGATTGAAAACGGGGAAGTTCGCCGACCACGTATATCCGGTCACATAAGGAGTCAATTGAGTGGGATGAAGAGCGATGGCGCGCCCGCCATCGTCGGCGGAGCCGCCGAAGTAGGTGCTAAACACGAGTGCGGAATTAAAATTGATCTTCAGCAACATGCCGTCATAGCCGCCGGCGCTAGCGGCCTGGAACGGAAACCGTGTGGGCAGATTTGTAGAGTTGGTCTCGCCCACCGCATAGAGCTGGTTGTAGGAGTCCAGCACGCAACCGTAGACCGTATCGTTGCCACTACCTCCGAAGTAACTGCTGTACACGAGTGCGTTCCCGGCCGGATTGAGCTTCAACAGGAACCCATCGCGGGCGCCGCCTCGCGCCACCTGAATCTGGGACGCGTTGACGGTGGGGAAGTTGGCAGACGTGGTGCTGCCGCACGCATACGCGGAGCCGGCGGCATCGACCGCAATGCCGTATGCACGGTCGTCGCCCGCTCCACCAATGAAAGTCGCGAACTGGATCTGGGAACCTGCGGCATTAAGCTTAAAAACGAACGCGTCGACACTACCGCCCTGACTTTGTACCGAACCCTGCGTTGGAATGTTTGTGGAGTCGGTGAAGCCGGCCACATACATCGCACCCAATGAATCCAAGACAATCGAGTTGCCGGTGTCGGACCGCGACCCGCCAATGTACGTGCTGTAGGTAAGCACCGGATCGATTACCAGCGGCGCCTCCCGGTCGTAATCCTCAATGAGGAAACCGGCCGTCTCATCGCCCTGGAGGAAATATCTCGCACCGAGATACCGCCTGCCCCCGGCCAGATCCTGATACACCACCGGCGGTTGTTCGCGGAACGATCCGTTGGCCGAATGCACTACAAGGCTGCCGTCCTCTTCCACTTCCACTCGTTGGGCGCCCCGGTAACGGACGCGAATCACACGATGGTCCATTCCCGGTTGAACGGTGAACTCAGTTTTCAGATTTCCACCCTCGGAACCAAAGATCAAGTCAACGCCTTCATATAGGTTGCGGTACGCCACCGCCGCGTAAATGGGAACATCCCGTATTGGCCGCTGTCCCTCGCCGCGCAAATAGTTGACGTGCGTGGTAAGTGGTTGCACTCCC
>DASRHX010000945.1:0-11199 GCA_035650295.1 Bryobacteraceae bacterium
GTCCAACCGCGCCCGCAATGCCTGCGTTGCGGCGTCTTGTACCTGCGGCCCGACGACGACTCTCGCCGCCGCTCCCGGGTCCACATAGCGCGCCGTCTCCACGTGTTCGCCACGCGCGCCCCAACGCAGCTTTACCAAAACGTTCTCCGAGGGGGTGATCACACGCCACTGGCCGCCGCGCAGCATCGTCTCGTTCATCACATAACGCCGCGGCTCTCCGTCGTCGACCTCGAGCGCTCCCGCGGTTTGCCCCTGCATCAGCCTGGCGTTTCCGTTCCATTCGGCGAGCAGGAATCCACCTCTCTCGATAAGCCGCAAGCCCACCGTCTCCCGCACTACCGGAGCGTGCCGAGCTCCCCGCATGTAAAAGAGCAACGAAGCAAGAGCAGCGAAACAACCCACGGCCACGAGAAGGGTCTTCCAAGGCCACGGATGGCGCTTCGGCCGGTCCATCAACCCTTCCGGCACCGTCCATCCTGGGCCTTCGGTGACCGCTTCGAGCTGCACATCGTCGGGCGGACGAATCGGCACTACCGGCGCCGGCCGTGGTGGGTGCGTGGCTTCGCGTTCGGCTTTCGTCATCGGCCGCAATCCCGCTTCGGACGCCGGCGCTGCCTCGAACTCTTTGTAGGTCAACTCGCGTTGGATCGTCCCATCGGCCTCACGCACGAAGTATCCGGCACGGGTCGGCCGCCCGCGCGCGACCTTCACCACGAGCGCCACCTGCTGCGGCTCGGGAAAGAATTTATTGAACAGTCGAATGTCCTGGTCGCTGAGGGCAAGTTCGTTGCGCGTGCGCGAAACATAAAATCCCACGGGCGCCAACCCGGCCAGTTCCGTCTGTTCCCTGTAGTAAGTGAGGAGGCGGTCGAGCCTGTCTTCGTCGAATTCGTTGAGCAGGAATGCTTGGCCTTTGGAGTGTGCGCAGGGGATCTCGCGCGAGGCGGTGATCCGGACCTCGTTCTCATCCGCGGTCCCAAACAACACGCCACCCACTTCCAGACCTCCGCCCGGCATGCTGTGCAAACCGTCTAAGGCGCGCAGCACCACGTCGTGCAGCACTGCTTGTGAGTACACGACTTCCAGCTCGTGCCCCGGCGCCTGCCATGTGGAGAATGCCGCCTGTCGCTTCGCCTGAATCATGTTCTGTCCCGCGCCGCCGGTCCTCCCCCCAGCCACGCACACGCAACACTACCCCACATCGTACCGCGCGGAGAGCTGGACGTGTGGTGCCCTCCTAGTACCACTTGGCTAGTACCAGGGCGCGGTCATTAGGCGCCGAGGTTCAGAACTCGAAACGCAAGCTCAACTGAATCTGCCGTCCCGTTCCGATTGTCGAGTTGATGCGGCCGAAGTCGCCCCGCCCCCGCGCGGAGGCTGGAGAGGCAAAGTTTGGGCGGTTCGGCACGTTATAGAAATCACTACGGAACTGGAGTCCATAGCGCTCCGTAAGTGCCCAGCGCTTGGTCACCGAAGCGTCGATGCCTGCGTAGCCGGGCCCGAAGCCAAGATTGCGCGCCGCGTTGCCGAAAATACCGGTACCCGGCGCCGAGAAGCACGAGGTATCGAAGTATTGCGCCAGATAGTCGGAGCGCGGGCGGCCGCTATCGAGGATGGGGCTGCAGCTCAGATTGGGACGCTGCGAAGCTGAGAACGTGTTCGTCGTATTGGTCAACTCTGTTACGCCCCAGGGTGCGCCGGCTCGGAACTCGGCCACCACTCCGATCGCCCAGCCGCCCACCATGGCGTTGGCGACGGGATTCGTAATGCTCAGCCGGCGGCCTTTGCCGACCGGAATTTCGTAAACGGAACTGGCAATCAGGCGGTGACGAATATCATTTCCCGAATAGCTCTTGTCCAGATTACGCAGCGACATGTGCGTGTAACCGTTGCCCTCGCCGCCGGCCACTTCGTTGTTGGCTTCGACGTCGTCGAGGAATTTCGACCATGTGTAGTTGGCCAGGAAGTTGAGGCCGTTAGAATAGCGCTTCTCCATCTTTACGTTCAAAGCGTGGTAGGTGGAGTTGCCCCAAGGAGGCGAGAGCAGCGTCACATTGTTGAAGTGAGGGAACGGCCGTGCGGTTTGCGCCTGTGTAGCCGGGCCGCGTCCATTCACAAGCGGGATCTGGTTTACATTCAGGTTCTGGCCGCCGAGTTTGTGGCTGAGATTCGCGATGTAGGCGGCTTCAAACAACAGGTTTCCGAACAACTCCTTCTGAATGGTGAAGTTGTATTGATGCGAGTAGGGGCTGACATGGTCCTGCTGAATGAAGTCTGGCGCGAAGCGGGGTGCCGCTCCAAAGGCGACCGCTCCGAAACCGGGGCCCAGTGGTTCTCGGACAATGGCAGGCATGCCATCCCGGAATGCGAAGGCTCGAGTGAAACCTCCATCGGTTGAGGTGAAATTGCCGTTGAGGCTGAAACCGGCGATCAGCGGGTTCGCTACCGCGCCTGCGTAGGCGCCACTGTAAACCAGTGCGTAGCCGCCGCGCAGCACCATGCCTCTGGGTCCCTTGTAGGCGAATCCGAATCGTGGACTGAAGTTGTTCTTGTCGAAATCGTGCGCGTACTTCGAGCGCCCATCGCGGCCGGAGAACGTAACGACACCAGGCAGCCCCGATACGGGATTGATCGGCGCGAACGCGAAGCCGCTCTGGCGGTTCTCATACTTCTCCCATCGCGGCGTATCCATTTCCCAACGCAGGCCCATGTTCAACGTCAGCCGTTTGGAAACTTTCCAGTCGTTCTGAATGAAGGCGCCGAAGTAATCCGTGCGCCCCAGGAGCGGGTCCACCTGGTTAAATCCGGCGCCGGTCACATGACCCAATAGCAGAGACGCCATTCCGCTGCCTGTGGCGCGGTCGCTGAAAGTAAAGGTTCCGTTCGAGGTCTGGCGGAACTGGTCCTTGTTGCTCGAATAGCGCATTTCGCCGCCAAACTTCAGCGAGTGATTGCCGCGAATGAGAGTCAGGTTGTTCACCCATTGGTGCGTGAGTATCGGATTCTGAATTCGCTCCACCGGCGTCGTCCCGAGATTGCTTTGTCCGGTGGGTATCAGCTGCGCGAAATCGTCGGCGGAAACGCCTTTCAGCCCCAGTTCTCCATTCTTCTT
This sequence comes from Bryobacteraceae bacterium, assembly GCA_035650295.1. Classification (GTDB taxonomy): domain Bacteria; phylum Acidobacteriota; class Terriglobia; order Bryobacterales; family Bryobacteraceae; genus JAFLBB01. The sequence continues at coordinate 3,113 of DASRHX010000945.1, forward strand.
GCTGTCGGTGCCGAGCGACCGGTTGATAAAGCGGCGTGTGGCGTAGTTGTATCGAAACTCATTCAGGAATGTGGCCGAGAAAGAGTGAATCCAGGTCGCAACGACGTTGTGAATGCGGTGATCGCGAGGGCCGCCGCGCGTATCGGCGAATGTGTTGGGGAAGATCGCCGAAAGTTCCTGAGGCGCCTTGATGATCGAATAGCGTCCGCTCAGACGGTCGGCGGTGCCGAGGTTATGATCGATCTTCAACGTGCCCAAATCCTGCGTCAACTTATCGGACACATTCACGATGTAGTTGGCCGCCGGCGCGCGGGTTGGGTCGCTGGCGATATTGGGAGCCGGATACAGGGCCGCGAACGCCCTCGCCACGGGATCGATCCTGCTCTGCGGAATGATGTTGCCGGCAAACTGTTGCCCGTTCAACGGATCGAGCAAACGAAATCCGCCTGTGCGCGCGGAAAAGTCGCCCTGTACTTCGGCGGGCCGCGGCACGATCGTGTTGGCGACCGTCGAGCCGTCGCGGCGCCGGGCGCCCTCATAGTTCATGAAGAAGAATGTCTTGTCGCGGCGGATGGGCCCGCCGAACGATGCGCCAAAGATGTTGTAGCGCAGCGGAGCTTTCGATTGTGCGAAGAAGGTGCGCGTGTCCAGCGCCTGGTTACGCAGGAATTCGTACGCCGCGCCGTGGTAATTGTTTCCGCCCGAGCGCGTGGTCATCTGGATCAATCCGCCGCCCGTACGACCGAACTCGGCCGAATAGTTGCTCGCCTCGGCCTTGAACTCCTGCAACGATTCGGCCGGCGGATTCAACTGCAACTGTGGCACCCCCAGCGTCGTGTTCTGGACGTTGCCGCCGTCCAATTGCCAGATCTGATTCTGGCTCCGCCCGCCCGCCATGCTGAACAACGGCACCTGCTCCGGGCCGGACTCGTCGCGGAATGCCACCATGCCCATCAGCCTCACCAGGCCCGCCGTGCGCCGGCTTTCGAGCGGCATGTTGAGCACGGTTGTTCGCTCGATGAATTGGCCTACAGAGGAGGTCTCCGATTCCAGTAGCGGCACTGTCGCGTTCACTTCTACCGACTCGGTGACCGCGCCGACTTCGAGCGTGAAGTCCAGGCTCTTCGTAGTCGCCGTTTCCAGCACGACACCCGAGCGGACTGCCTTCTTGAATCCCTGGAACTCGCAGCTCACCTCGTATTCCGCGGGCGGCAGGAAGGGAAATTGGTAGACGCCCGAGGCATTCGTTGTGGCGTCGGAAACGACGCCGGTGGAGACGCTCCTCGCCGTGACTTTTGCGCCGGAGACCACGGCGCCTGTGTTGTCCGTAACCGCACCGGTTAACTTCGCGAGCGATTGCCCAAACATAGGGACACACGCCGCCAGCATACCCAGTAGCAATGCGAGACGTAGCATGCAGAGATTTTATACGTTGCAAGGCGGTTTGCCAATGCAAGGTCACCACATTCAACACTGCCAAGTTCGCCGGCTGCAGGCCAAGTTGCATTCCCTTCCTTTCTCCGAGCGGACTGCCTAGGTACGCACTACAATATAGGAACTCGCCCCTGGGCGATCGGAGAGCCCCATTGATGCAACAGAATTTTGTACGGGCATATTGGGTTTGGTTGGCCTTTTTCGTACTCACGTGCGCCTGCTTCGGGCAGCCTCCATCCTCGGCGCCTATCGGATTGAAAATCACGATCGTCGAAGGCGATGGCGCGATCAACAACATTACGGAAGGCCGAGCGCGCGATCCCGTGGTCCGCATTACCGACGACGACAACAAGCCGCTTGCGGGCGTCGCCGTAACATTTCTTCTTCCCGACCTCGGTGCCGGCGGTTCCTTCCCCACGGGCTCCTCGGTCACGGTCACGACAGGCGACATCGGGTTGGCCACCGCGCGCGGACTGCGCCCGAACAACGTCGCCGGCCAGTTTCAGATCCGCGTCACTGCGTCGTACCGGTCGCAAGTGGCGCGCACTTCGATCACGCAGACCAACGCGGCTCCCGCTTCGGCGGTGATCAAAAAATCCAACAGCAAGTGGATCGCGCTGGTGGCAATCATCGGCGGCGGCGCGGCCGCCGGCGCAGCGCTTGCGCTGTCCGGTGGCGGTTCGAGCTCGCCCGGCGGTGGCACTCCACCTCCGTCCAGCCGCCCACCTACAACGATTGCCCCAGGTGGTGGCACGTTCGGTCCTCCGTAATCTCCACAGACAATGCCCAGACTCCACCGGCTCTTTCTCGCCACCATACTTGCCTTGATTCCTGCCGCGGCGCAGACGATTGTCTCGATCACACCGAATACCGCCGTTGCCGGTAGCGGCGAACTTCCTCTGACCGTCGATGGATCGGGAAATAGCTTCGCCAATGGGGCAACGGTGAAGTTTGGAGCCACGCCGCTGGTGACGAACCGCGTCAACGGCAATCGGCTCACCGCTACCATTCCCGGCGCGCTACTGACTACGGCTGGAACAGTTTTCGTTACCGTCGAGAATCCAGGCCCTACAGTTTCCAATGCTCTAACCTTCACCATTACCGCCGCAAGCACCCCGCCGCCTACCATCACGTCTCTCTCGCCCTCTTCCGTAGCAGCGGGCGCGGCTGGGTTCACGCTTACGGTGACGGGTGCCGACTTTGTGTCAGGTTCCACCGTGCAATGGGGCGTCACGGCACTCACGACGACCTTCGTCGGCGCGACTCAGCTCACGGCCGCTGTGCCTGCGAATTTGGTTGCGTCGCAGGGTCAGGTCAACATAACGGTCGTAAATCCGGGGCCGGTGACTTCGGCGGCTGCCGTGTTCACAATCACCGCGCCTCCGGCTCCGACCATCTCCTCGCTGTCGCCTTCCTCCGGCGTGGCGGGCGGGCCTGCATTCACGCTCGCGGTGACGGGCACCAATTTTGTTTCCGGCTCCACTGTGCAATGGGGAGGCACGGCATTAACGACCACCTTCGTGAGCGCGACGCAGCTCACGGCCGCAGTTCCGGCGAATCTGATTGCGTCGCCCGGTCCAGTCAACGTAACAGTAGTGAATCCAGGGCCGGTAACGTCGGCGGCTGCTGTGTTCACAGTAACCGCACCGCCGCCGGTAATCAGCTCACTCACACCTGCGTCGGTGTCGGCTGGCGCGCCCGCGTTCGACCTTGCGGTATCGGGTTCCGGCTTTGTGTCGGGCTCCACCGTGCAATGGGGAGGTGCGGCACTCGCGACTACTTTTGTTAGCGCCACTCAGCTCACGGCCGCGGTGCCGGCGAATCTGGTGGCTGCGCCGGGCTCGGTGAATATCACGGTAGTGAATCCGGGACCAGTCCCGTCGGCGCCCTTCTCGTTCACCATCGGCGCCGCTCCCGCTCCCACGATCTCCTCGCTATCGCCTTCCTCTGCTGTGGCCGGTGGAGCTGCATTCACGCTTACGGTGACAGGCACCAATTTTGTATCCGGTTCCACTGTGCAATGGGGAGGCGCGGCACTCACGACTACTTTTGGCAGCGCCACGCAGCTTACAGCTGCGGTGCCGGCGAATCTGGTGGCTGCGCCGGGCTCGGTGAATATCACGGTAGTGAATCCGGGACCGGTAACGTCGGCGGCTGCTGTTTTCACAGTAACCGCACCGCCGCCGGTAATCAGCTCACTCACACCTGCGTCGGTGTCGGCTGGCGCGCCCGCCTTCGACCTTGCGGTATCGGGTTCCGGCTTTGTGTCGGGCTCCACCGTTCAATGGGGAAGCACGGCATTAACGACCACTTTCGTCAGCGCCACTCAGCTCACGGCCGCGGTGCCGGCGAACCTGGTGGCTGCGCCAGGCTCGGTGAATGTAACTGTGGTGAACCCAGGGCCAGTGACGTCGGCGCCCTTTTCATTCACCATCGGCGCAGCGCCCGCTCCCGCCATCTCCTCTCTCTCACCCTCCTCCGCCGTGGCTGGTGCGCCCGCCTTCACGCTCACCGTTTCCGGTTCCAATTTCGTCTCCGGCTCCACCGTGCAATGGGGAGGCACTGCACTTGCGACCACCTTCGTGAGCGCCACGCAGCTCACCGCTGCGGTGCCCGCGAACCTGGTCGCCGCGGCGGGCTCGGTCAACGTCACGGTAGTGAACCCGGGGCCGGTGACGTCGGCGCCTGCCGTGTTTACGATCGGCTCCGCGCCCGCGATCTCCTCGTTGTCTCCTTCGTCCGTTTCCGCCGGTGCGCCAGGATTCAACCTCACCGTCTCCGGCTCGGGATTCGTTGCGGCATCCACCGTGCAATGGGCGGGCACGGCGCTCACGACCACTTTCGTCAGCGCCACTCAGCTGACCGCCGCAGTCCCTGCGAACCTTCTAACCGCCCCCGCCTCGGTCAACATCACCGTAGTCAATCCCGGACCGGTCACGTCGGCTCCCGCCGTGTTCACCGTTGGCGCGGGACCCACGATTACTTCGATCACTCCCAACGCGACGACGGCCGGTGCGCCCAGCTTTACGCTGACCGTTAACGGTTCCGGCTTCAATGCATCCTCGGCCATACGCCTCGCCGGACAGGCGCTCTCAACCACGTTCGTCTCCGCGAATCAGTTATCGGCGGTCATTACGCCGAGCCTGATTCCATCGGCCGGCACGGTGTCGATCACGGTGGCGAACGCGGGGCCGGTTGTCTCAAATGCCGTCTCGCTCCTGATCAACGCGCAGACTCAGATCGTCACCGCTACCCTCGCGCCCGGCCTCATCGGCACGGCCTACACCCAGGCCCTCAGCGTCGCGGGAGGAACTGCTCCCTATCAGTTCGTCCTGGCCAGCGGCAACTTCCCGCCCGGGCTCTCGCTCGATCCCAACACCGGCGCCATCACCGGCACACCTGTTGAAGCGGGATCGTACAACTTCACCATTCAAGTCACCGACGCGGCGGGCTTTGTCGCCACACGTCAATTCAATCTCGTGATCGCGCGATCAGTGTCGATCTCCACCGACGCGAACCTTCCCACCGGCGCCGTCGGGCTCGCGTACTCGGTTCAGCTCAACGCTACAGGTGGGGTGCCGCCATATTCGAATTGGCGCGTAACCACCGGATCTCTTCCACCAGGCATCTCGCTCAATGCCTCGACCGGCCAACTTACCGGAACTCCCACGACCACCGGCTCCTTCGCTTTCCTCGTGGAGGTTCGCGATAGCTCCGGGCAAACCGCGACTAAGGGATTTACTCTCGTGATCAACGCCGGAGTGTCCATTACCAGCACGGCGCAGCCTCCAACCGCCATCGTCGGAACTCCCTTCCAGTTCGCTTTGACAGCCGCTGGTGGAACTCAACCCTACACGTGGTCGATTTTGACTGGATCGTTACCTCCCGGCCTTACGCTGAATCCGGCCAACGGTACAATTGCCGGCACGCCTACGACCGTGGGCACGTTCGGCGTCACGATCGAAGTGAAAGACGCGCCCGGCCAAACCGCTCGTGCCCCATTCACGTTTGAGGTTGTCACCGGACTCTCCATCACGAATCCGGCGGCGCTTCCCGCGGCGACCGCGCGCGTGGCCTATACGACCGTTTTCCAGGCCGCCGGCGGCACGGGTCCCTATTCCAATTGGCGGATCGTTACGGGCTCAGTGCCCGCACCGCTGATCTTGAATTCCTCAACAGGCGAACTTGCCGGTACCCCAGCGACTCCTGGCGACTATGCATTCACTATTGCCGTGAACGATTCCGCGACGCGCACGGTTTCCAAAGCCTTCACTCTTACCGTACTCCCACCTGGCCTCGCGATCACCTCCGCGGCAACTCTCCCACCCGCTACCTTCGGCACGGCATATAGCTTCACTTTGCAGGCCGATGGCGGCACGGTACCTTATCGTTGGTCGCTTGCCTCTGGCAACCTCCCTGCCGGCCTTACCCTGGCGAACACCGGAGTGATCAGCGGAACGCCAACGGCTATTGGTTCCTCGGCATTCACCATCTCCGTGCTCGACTCCGCCTCTCGCTCCTCATCGCGCGACTTCACCCTCGCGGTGGGCTCACCCGCGTTGCCTGCGTTCAACCTTTCCGGACCAGCCGACACCGTGGATGCCGCGACGCAGCCGCGCCTGGCGCTTGACCTGGCCTCCGCATATCCCGTCGCGCTATCGGGCAGCGTTGCCATTACGTTTACCGCCGACACCGTGAACGCTCCTTCCGGCGCGTCTGACGACCCCGCCTTGCAGTTTGCCAACGGCACGCGAAGCATCCGCTTCACCATCCCGGCCGGGTCCACCTCCGCCGCCTTCGAGGGGACACCCGCCTTCCAAACCGGTACTCTTGCGGGGACGATTATTTTGACCACTTCGTTCGCCACGGGCTCGACGCCGGTGCCCGGCGTTACGGCGCCGCGCACGATCCGCATTCTTCGCGCCGCGCCTACCGTGCGCGCGGCTACGGTCACCCGGACGGCCTCGGGTTTCGATGTAACCGTCACCGGCTACTCCACGCCACGCGAGGTTACGCAAGCGCTCTTCCGCTTCACGCCGGCTTCCGGCGCAAATTTGCAGACGACTGAACTGACTCTGCCTCTTACCGCTCCTGCCACCACCTGGTTTACCAGCGACCAATCGCGAGCCTTCGGTGGCCAGTTCACTTACCGCCAGTCGTTTACGCTCACTGGCGAATCGAACGCAGTGGCCTCAATTTCGGTGACGCTTTCCAACTCAACGGGCGCCTCGCAAGCGGCTTCCGCTAACGTGCCGTAGGAGGTGGTTTCGAGCAGCGAACGTCACCTAGCGGATTGGGGATCCACTTCCTTTCGTTGCAATCACGGTGTTAGCGCCTCATCTGCTGGCCTATCACTACGTATCCTTCCGAATTGCAGATGAAGATCGCTTGGAAGAGGCTCGCTGGAAGCAATCCTCCCTCACTTGAGAAACTGGCGGAACCAATCACGGCAATGGGAGGACGGAATTGCCGCCCGCCGATGAGAAGCAATGGCGCCGCTGTTACCGAAACCGATGCTGTAGCCCCAGATGATCCGCGGAGCTGAGCCCATCGACGCGTCGAGGAAGTGCGAAAGAGGGTCAGCGTATCGCTCCCGGAATCCAATACTAAATCACCGAAATTCGTCGGTATCGCCATCCGCCCCTGAATCCACCGTACGGAAACGCGAGTTCCTGAGACGGGCGCCTCGCCGAACACCAGTTGCTGGTTTCGGAAATCGAGCGTGAAATCGAAATGCGCCAGGAACTCCTGGCCCAGAATCCCCCGGATCTTCGGCGACAGGGCATGTATGCCGTCGAGACTTGTGAAGATGAACTCTTGGTTGTCCGCCTTGGCCGGCCCCAAGGAGACGTGCCCTACCCTGCCACCTGGAGCAAGAAAAGGCCCGGCTGGCGTCACCATTTCCACCTGGAACGTGGCGTCGAACGCTAGTCTCTGAGCCAGCGCGGCCTCCACCTGATTTGTCTGGCCACCTGTATCCAGAAGGAACCGATAGGGGCCGTGCCCATCAAGGAAGACATCGTCCACCACGGGCCGCCCACCAACAACATCCATCTTTATTCTCCGCAGTGTCGGGCGCGGAGTGTCGGCCGCGGCGACCGCGAGCGGCAGCACGACGAGGAAAGCGTAGCGCTGTATTTTTTGCATGGTGGTTCCCCGTAAATGGAGCTTCGGAGATCAGCGTCTGGCTGGTCGCGCTAACGGTCGTATGCTGGCGTGCTCGCCAACCTTTACCAGAAAGCGATCTTCACGTGTTTGGGAGCACTGGAAGGGCCGCCTTCAACGACTTGGAACTGAAACCGTCTTCCGTCCTGGAGCACGCCCATCGCAGTGATGTTAAGTCCCGGAGGAGTGGTAAATCCTGGCCTTATTTCCAGTGAAAAGAAGCTGGCGTAACCGATCTTGAGAGATGGAAGGCTCCTCAACTCGGTGATGGTAAGGACACGGTCCGCAATTGCGCTCTGGTATTCCTGCACCGAAACGAAATAGATCGGCACGGCGCCGAGGCCCCAGCCTTTGACTTGTACAGGTGCTAGCCCCTGTGGCGGCGAGATCTCAAATCCCTGGATGGTCAGCGTGCAACTGAACGAATTGGGGATGTCAAAGCCATCGAGCAGGTTGAAACTGGGTGGAACACACGCGGGATCGCGATA
>DASRHX010000946.1:0-3659 GCA_035650295.1 Bryobacteraceae bacterium
GTAAAGTTTTGTTTGTGCGCCGTTCTGGGACAACGCGAGATCAACCCGCCCATCGCCATCGAAATCCGACACCGCGCAACCGCGTTGTTCGCCATACGCCGCAATCCCGCTTTCCTGTCCGGGCACGGCGCGGAAATTTCCTTTGCCGTCGCCAGCCAGCCACAAGCCGCGGCCGGCGTCGTAACGGGAGGTGTCGCCGTCCACCGCGAAGAAATTCTGCGCGAGAAAAATGTCCTCGTTGCTATCGCCATCCACGTCCGCGACGCTGACGCCAAAGGCGGGACTGAACTGCGCTTCGCGTGGAAGCGCGCGCGCTTCGAAGGTGCCGCCGCGATTGAAAAACACGGTCGTCTCAAGCCAATTCGCCGCCAGCACTTTCGCTGCGTTCGAACGCCCCGCGAGGATATCGCCCATGCTGGCCAGGCCGAACATGTGATGGTTCTTGAAGCGCTCCTGCAACCAGGGCATCGATCGCATCGCGGTAATCGCCGAACACCACGGCATCCAGTTTTTCGTGCCGGGATCGTGATACATTTCGAGCGCTTCCACCGTGCCACTACCGTCCAGATCGCCGTAAGCCACGCGCAACGGCTCGCCCCGGAAGCTCTGATACTTCGTGTTGCGCCCCCAATTTCCAGCGACAATGTCCAACCGGCCATCATTGTCGAAGTCGCCCGTAGTCACGCTGTTCCACCAGCCAACGAATTTGTCGAGACCGAGCTCGCGCGTGCTCTCCTGCCACTTGCCCGTGGCGTAGCGGAACACACGAACCGATGACCAATCGCATGCGAGCACCAGTTCGGGCGAACCATTTCCGTCGAGGTCGCTGAAAACAGCGCCGCTGACAAGTCCCGCACTTGCAATCTGCGTGGTAGCCTCCTTGTCCAATTCGAACTGATCGCCTTTACCCCGTAGCAGAATCGAGAACGCATCCTCGGGATATCTTCCTGGCAGCAGGCGCCCACCGACGAACAGATCGAGCGCGCCATCGCCGCTCCAATCCGCCATCGCCATCGGACCCGTGCTGCATTCCCAGGGCGGCAAACGGTCTTCGACCGTCTTCGTGGCCAGATTGTATTCGCGGGCGCAACTGCCCTGCGGTTGTCGGTCTTCGTAATTCGCGGCGCCAACCAGCACGGACATGCCGGCGTGCCTTGGCCACGGCAAAAGGCTCGTGGTATCGCGCGGAACGGCTTTGTCGAATGGCACATCCTTCGAAGGCGTGAACCCACCACGACCGTCGTTAAGAAACACTCCGATCTGCCCGCGCACACCGCTGCCGATCAACAGGTCGTCATCGCCATCTTTGTCCAGGTCCGCCCAGGTGATCCCCGGCCCAAGCTGGCTGAAACGTCGGCTGAGCAAAGGCTGCAGATCGAAGTCGGCGAAGGGCGCTTCGATGTGCGTGTGATTGAGCAGATGGCTGACGTCGGTGAAGATGGGTTCGGCTCGCGGGGGTGCTCGCCCTCCCACACTCGTCGCGGCTGCTTCGTCAATTTCGTAGAGGCAATTGGGTTGGACGTTCGAGACGATGCTGACGGAACCGTTGCGCCAGGTGACTTCGAGGCGCATTGATTTTGCGTCGCCGCAGGCGAACGTGCGCAGGGCATCGTCACCGCCTAGGTACCGCCCGCCGGAAATCATTTCCTGGCGCTGAACCGGCACAGCGCCGCCCATCAGTTTGACGAGCGCGCCGATGCCCCGGGTGTTTGGTGCCTTGCCTTTCAGACGGACGGCAACGCGCGGAGCAGCGGATTCATTGCGGTAAATCAGAACGTTATCGTTCAGCGGCACGACCACCACGTCGAGGTCGCCGTCGTTGTCGAGGTCCGCCAGACACATGCTCTGAGTGATACCGACGTAATCGACACCCCAATCCTTTGCCACGTCCTGAAAGGTGAGATCACCTCGGTTGCGGAACGCCTGGAGAGGCGTGTTCAGCACCGGATAGAATTTTTTCTTTAGCGCGCGGTGTTCGGAATCCGGCAGCTTTTTGCGGCCGCGCTGACGCATGATTTGCTCGACCGCATCCGAATGCAGCGAGTCGCGCATATGCCCCGTCGTGATCAACACGTCCTCGAATCCGTCCAGATCGACATCGATGAACGCGGGCATCCACGCCCATTCGGTCGCTTCCAGGCCGGCGTACTGCGCGATCTCCGCGTAAGTGCCATCGCCGCGGTTCCAGTAAAGCGTATTGCGTTTGTATTGCGGCCGATTGTCGATCTCGCCAATCGGCGTGAAGAGAGACGGCACACCGGCAGTTTGAACTTTCCGGAACAGGTGGCTCCGGCTGAGCATGTCCACCACAAAGAACTCGTCGTAGCCATCGCGATCGAGGTCCGCAAAATCCACGCCCATGGAAAAGCGGCACGTGTTCCGCAAGGCGAGGTTCGACATGGCGCGAAACTTTCCGCGTCCGTCGTTAAGCCAAATCCGGTCTGTCGGGAAAAGGTCGTTGCACACATAGATATCCGGCGCGAGATCGCCGTTCATATCACGAAACATCACCGAGAGCCCAAAGTCGTAGTCAGGCCACTCGAGTGGCTTGCCTTGCTCGTCGAGAAAGGTGCCATCGGTCCATGAAAGAGTTTTGAAGTGGCCCTTGCCGTCGTTCAGATAAAACACGTCCGGCTCACCGCGCTCGCGCACTACTTTGTCCGCATCAACAAGGTAACGGTTGGTCAACTCGGGCGAAGTCGTCGGCACACCATCGATGGCGGTAATGATGATCTTTCCGTTAATTGTTTGCGTGTCCAGGCGCGCGTTGGGTCGGTCCTCGATTTTAGTGGTCGAGTAAGTCGCAACGTAGAGATCGAGCGTTCCGTTGCCATCGATGTCTGCGAGCGCCAGCGACGTGCTGCCCAACTTCCGAAGCAGGCCGGAATCAGTGCTTTCCTGAAAACGGCCCTTGCCATCATTGAAAAAAAGCTGCGTGCCGCCGCCCCCCAGATTGTTCACCAGCAGGTCCAGGTCACGATCCCCGTCCACGTCCTCGAACGCGACGCCAGTCGAGAATTGGCTAGCGCCTTGCAGGCCAGAACCGGCGGTGACATTCGTGAATTTCCAGTTGCCGAGATTGCGAAAGAGGCCATTCGGATGTTCCGCCCCGGAAAGATACAGATCGCACCAACCATCCCCATCCACATCCCCTGCCGTAACGCCCGCGCCATCCGCGAGCAACGAATTCTCCAATTGCTTCGCCTCCGAAACGTAATTGCTGAAGTGGACGCTGGTATTTGACGGCGCCAAGCGCGTCAGAAACGCCTTGCCTAAGCCCGGTGCGCGCACCTCAGTCGCGCGATAACCGTCCTGCCCGGACGCGTTCACCACCACAACAATGAAGATAATGAGCCAGGGCAGCATTCGGCATTTTACGCCACATAAGCTCAAAGGAAGCCGGCCGTTGGTCAAGAAAAATACCGGTTGAACAATGCTAGGAATTACGAGGAAGCCAGCGGATGCGTACATGAAAGAGCCGCGAACGCAAAGTTCGCGGCTGCGGGAGCTTTAAAGTGACACGCTACTTCATCAGCAACATCTGCCGGGCGCGTTTGATGACGCGGCTGAGGCGGCGCTGGTAATGAGCCGGAAGCCCGGTGTACTTGCGAGGAAGAATGCGGCCCTGATCCGTGACGAATTGGCGGAGCAGGTTCGTG
>DASRHX010000947.1:0-6525 GCA_035650295.1 Bryobacteraceae bacterium
ACCCGGACAATTACACGCCGGATGATTTGCAGACCGGCAGCTGTGGCGGTATTGGCATGGCCGTTTCCGGCGCACACCTGATGCTTGCCAATCTTCAGGTGAGAGACACGCCAGTCGGTTATACGCCTCCGGTCGGCACGCCGGTGCGCTTCACCCTGCGCTACAATCATCGGGACTACCTTCAGCAGCCCAGTCTGATCTCCAGCATCTTTGGCCCGAAATGGACCCACGACTGGAGCGGAAGCATCAGCGACGATCCGAACAGGCCTCTCGCCGATGTGAAGTATTACGTCGGAGGTGGCGGCGCGCGCACCTTCACGGGCTTCGACCCAAATACGCAGACGTTTGCGCCCCAGCAATACGACCAAACGCAGCTTCGGCGGATTGGCACCAATGTCTTCACCAGCACTTATGAGATGCTCTACCCTGACGGCTCAAAGAAGATTTTTGGGCTGCGCGGAGCCGACAAGCTGGTTTTCCTGACGCAAGTGGTTGACCCGGCTGGGAACGCCGTCACGCTCACCTGGGAAGACACGTTTTTGGGTTATCGCCTGGCGGCCCTCACCGACGCCATTGGCCAGGTGACCACGATTTCTTACGGGCACTCTTCAGGACATCCCTTGATCACCCAAGTTACTGACCCGTTCGGCCGCTCCGCCACTTTCGAGTACACGTCCTTCCTTGGCGTTCAATGCGGTACAGATCCCAACAACGGCTCTCCGATCTATTGTCCGGTTTACATCCTGTCCAAAATCACCGATGTCGTCGGTCTCGTCTCAAAGTTTGAGTACACCCTCGATTTCATGCGGCGCATGATCACGCCCTATGGGACCAACATCTTCACATACGGCAACGGCCCCCAAACGAACCTGACCATGCGCTTCTTGGAAACGGTCTATCCGGACGGCAGCCGAGACCGTGTGGAGTTCAACCAGTCTGAGCATCTTGGCATCGCGAACTCGGAGCCGGCTGTGTCTGTGCCGCAGGGCATGAGCACGCTTAACAGCTTTCTTTATGCCCGAAACACATTCTATTGGAACCGGGTCGCCTGCGCCACCGCTTATGGCGATTACACCAAGGCCAGGATTTATCATTGGCTACACACTCCGAACATCAGCATTACATCCGGCATACTGGAGAGCACTAAACAGGCATTGGAGCGGCGGGTTTGGTATGACTATGTTGGTCAGCCCGGACCTTACGGAGTGGGCACTACAGACAAACCGAGGCACGGCGGGCGCGTGCTCGATGACGGCACGACCCAACTTTATACTTACGAATACAGTCGCTTTGGCCACGTCACCAATTCGGTTGATCCGGTGGGTCGCAGGTTCTCGTTCATCTACGACACGAATGGCATCGATCTCGTGGAGACCCGCCAAACTCGCGCCGGAAACAACGAACTGCTTTTCAAGGCGACTTACAATGCCCAACACCGGCCGCTCACGACGCTGGATGCCGCCGGCCAGACCAACACCTATACCTACAATGCGCGCGGCCAATTGCTCACGCAAACAAACCCAAAAAACGAAATCACAACATATAGGTACGATCCTAACGGCTATCTCACCTCAATAGACGGCCCACTGGAGGGAACAAGTGACCTGATCACTTATACCTATGATTCATTTGGCCGGGTACGAACCACGACCGGGGTGAGCGGTTATACGCTGTTTTTCAATTATGACGCGCTCGATCGGCTCGTTCGGGTGACCCATCCCGATTCGACGTTTACGCAATACACTTACGTTCGCCTGGACCTGGTCCACGCCCGCACAGGAACGGGCAAGCCACATTGCTGGAATATGACGATGTGGGGCAGCTCACAAAAGAAACGGATCCGCTGGGCCGCGTGACGCTGTTCTCCTGGTGCCGGTGTGGTTCGCTCAAAAGCCTGATCGATCCGATGGGGCGAACAACCGAGTGGCACACGGATGTTCAAGGCCGCTTGATCGGCAAACAATATGGCGATGGATCTCAAATCTCTTATATATACGAAGATACTACCAGCCGTTTGCGGCAGGTGACTGACGAGAAGCAGCAAGCGACACACTACACCTACAATCGCGACGACAATCTTAAGTCCGTCTCCTACGTGAACGCGGTGATCCCAACGCGAGGCGTCACTTATGGGTACGATACAAATTATCCGAGGGTCATTTCAATGACCGATGGCACTGGCACGACACTCTACTCCTATTATCCGATCACTGGCGCTCCAAGTCCGGGCGGGGGCCAGCTGGCGACGGTGGACGGGCCTTTGCCGAATGACACGATTACGTACAGCTATGATGAACTGGGCCGGCGCATCACGGCGGCCATCAATGGCGTGGCCGCCACGATCGCTTACGATGCATTGAGTCGCGTCACGGGCGAGACGAACGCGTTGGGGAGCTTTGCCTATGGCTACGATGGTCCCTCGCGCCGGCAGGCGTCGGTCGCTTTCCCCAACAATCAGACGGAGGAGCGCGGTTACTTCAATAATCTTCAGGACCGGTTGCTGCAACGGATCACCCACCGGGTGAATCTGACGCCAGTTTCCGAATTTATTTATGATTACGATGTCCCAGCCGGCAGGATCGCCAACTGGTCCCAGCAAATTGAAGCGCAGACCCCCAATCTTCAAACTTTCGGCTACGATGCCGCCAACCAACTCCTCTCAGCAATTGTGACTGACGGCGGAGCACCGCCGACGGCTTTCACCTACACTTATGACCTGGCAGGCAACCGGCTTTCCGAGCAGGTTGGGAATTCCAACTACATCGCCAGCTATAATGCCCTGAACCAGATCAGCACCAGCACAGGGCGGGGCGTCGTGCGCACCAACGAATGGGACGCACAAGGGCGACTGATCGCCGTCACGAGCGGAAGTGAGCGCACGGAATTCACCTACGATGGTTACGGTCGCAGGGTCCGAATTCGACAACTCGTGAACGGCTCGGAGGTATCGCACCGGCGGTTTGTGTGGTGTGACGACGAAATCTGTGAGGAACGCGATGCCACTGGCGCCGTCCTCAAACGGTATTTCCCGCACGGAGTAAAGGTGGAAAACGGACCGGTGACCGGAACGTTTTACTACACGCGCGACCACCTCAGTTCCATCCGCGAATTGACTGATAACCAAGGAAATGTGCGGGCGCGCTATACCTACGATCCGTATGGCCGCCGGACGAAAGTGGCCGGCGATGTGGACGCCGATTTTGGCTTCGCCGGGATGTTCTGGTCGCCCGAGGCCAATCTCTCGCTCACCCTTTACCGCGCTTATGATCCGGAAGTGGGGCGCTGGCTCTCGCGCGACCCGCTGAAAAACGCGGAAGTGACCGAAGGCCCGAACCTCTATGCTTATGTCGCGAATGATCCGGTCAATCGGAGGGATCCCTTAGGACTTGCTTGGGATTTGGACTTCTTAGCCAAACACAAAGGAAGGCTCCCAGCCGGGCCTTATCACAAGCTGGTTGAAGCCTTTAAGCGCGCACACCCCGACGTTGTGATACCGGAACACTTGAAACCGGACCCAACATTCGCAAACCCCATGTCTCCAAACAGGCCACGACCACTGAAAGTGACCACGGAGGTGGCATCGGCCGGTGGCGAGATCGTCGAAGCCGGGGGCGAGATAGCAGAGGTGAGGAATTTGAATCGGCTCCCGCGACCTACCCCGGCACCCTTTTCCCCCGGCCTTTCCGGCGTTGCCGGCGCGTTCGTGGACATGGGTATGACCGTGCTTACGATGGCCAACTGTGACGTCGGGCAAGGAATCTTTGCCTTGATGCGGGTGCGCAGAGGCGAACTCGCAAACAGGTACGAGAACGAGATGATGAAGGAACTCGAGAAGGAGCTGTGGTGAAATGGGGAAGGCAACAGGTTTGGAAACCAGTGCGGCGGCGCGCTGGCGATATCCCCGCGCTTGTTCTCCTGCTCGCGTCCTTGGCGCAAGCTCAGAACTGGCGTTTTGCTTTCGACGCTTCTGGAAATCTTGCGGAGCAGACGGCTGGAATCAACGCACCGCCGCAAATCCTCGGACAGCCGCAGAATCAGGTCGTCCGGCCAGGCGAATCGGCGTCGTTCTCGGTCGTGGTCGCTGACACCCGCGCGCTGTCTTATCAGTGGCGGTTCAATGACATCGAGATTCCGGGCGCCAATAGTGAGGCGCTGCTCCTCCAAGGTGTGGACACAAGTCGTGAGGGCCAATATACGGTAGTGCTTTTCAATCCTTCCGGCAGTGTCACGAGCGCGCCCGCTATTCTTATGCTGGACAGTGACGGAGATGAATTAGGCGACTCATGGGAAATCTCTTATTTCGGCAGCCTGACTCAAACAGCGGCGGGCGACTTCGACCGCGACGGCGTGTCCAACCGCGATGAGTTCCGCGACGGCACGAACCCCACGGACAACGCGTCCGCGTTCTTCCGTCTTACCGTGTTCAGCGACGGCGGGTCGGTCTCATTTTCCCCAACCAAATACAAATATACCAATGGTGAAATGGTCATGCTGAGGGCAACGGCATTTGAGTCAGAACTATTTCGTGGCTGGACCGGTGACGCTCTCGGCACGAACAATCCCCTGGTCCTAAGCATGACACGGAACCTGACCGTGTTCGCGCACTTCAATTTTTACGAGATTGCCTGGACCAATTCAGCGAATGGAGACTGGCATGGGCCAGTGAACTGGTCGCCCAATCTCGTCCCTGTAGCGGGAGACACAGTCTCCATCGCCAGCGGCGTGACCATAACAGCCAACGGCATCGCTGAATGCGGGAGCCTGGCTTTCGGCACGTTTGGCGGCGCACCCACGCTCACCGGTGCCGGCACTCTGACCATCCGCAGCAATTGCGTTTGGGCCCGGGGCACGATGAGCGGTCCTGGACGGACCATCATAGCGCCCGGCGCGCGGCTGGACATCGTCAACTCCCAGATAATCAGTTTGAACGGTCGCACGATCGAGAACGGCGGCACAACGGTTTGGAATGGCGTGGCCATTGCCACCAGCGGGGCGGTCATTACCAATCGGCCAGGCGCCTTGTTCGAGACGCGCACGTCGGATCCTCTCAATTTCTTCCCCGCTTCTGGTTCGCGCTTCGATAATGCGGGTACCTTTCGCAAGACAATCAACCCCGGCACGCTGCTGGTGTACAGTGGCCTGAGCTTTAACAACTACGGACTTGTGGAAATTCAGACGGGCGGATTGTCACTCAACGGAGGCGGAACCCACACCGGCAGCCTCGAATTGAGTGGGGGAACGACGCTCGAGTTTGGAGGCGGGACGTACCACGCCAGTGCGGCATCGAGCATCGTTGGTGCGGGCCATCTCACCGTGAGCGGCGCTATCGTGACACTGGATGGCCTGGTGAACGCAAGTGGCACTCACACTTTCAGCGCCGGTACCGCCAATCTGAACGGCAATTACATTTGCACCAACAACACGATGATCTTCTCAGGGGGCACGGCAAACTTCAACGGGGTGGGCCCAGTCACACCCGCTGTCGTACATCTGAACATCGGGACTTTGGGCGGCAGCAGCACCGTAACGGTTTTGAGCGAGATGAATTGGACTGGCGGCACGATGAGCGGTACTGGACGTACAGTCATTCCCCCCGGCGTCACGCTGAACATCGCCAACAATAATATCGTCACGCTCAATCAGCGGGTACTGGACAATGCTGGGACAATTCTCAGGACTGGAGTGGCCATTGCCACAAGCGGGGCGGTCATTACCAATCGGCCAGGCGCCTTGTTCGAGACGCGCACGTCGGATCATCTCAATTTCTTCCCCGCTTCTGGTTCGCGCTTCGATAATGCGGGTACCTTTCGCAAGACAATCAACCCCGGCACGCTGCTGGTGTACAGCGGCCTGGCGTTCAACAACTATGGCACTGTCGAGATCAGCAGCGGGATTCTGGCGGCGAATGGCGGTTACAACTCCAGTAGTAATGCGATGCTTTACTGCGCGCTCGGCAGCATAGCAGTGGGCACGGGATATGGACAACTCCAAATCGGCGGCCCGGTGACGCTGAATGGAGCCCTGAGCGTCGCTTTCGTCAATGGTTTTCAACCGGGGCTCAACGACTCGTTCACCGTTCTGACCGCCAGCACGCGCAATGGCACTTTCGCGAATTTCTTTTACCCGTCCAACGTAGTGACGATGCAATTGAGCAACACGCCCACGGCCGTGATTGTGCGCGTGACTGGCGCCGTCGTTCCTCCACCGCTGCTACTCACGCCTGCGTTGGCGGGCTCGAATGTCACACTCATCTGGACAGCGATCTCAAACGCGGCCTATCGCCTGGAATTCAAACCTGACCTGATGGCCACAAATTGGAGTGCTTTACCGGGTGACGTGACTGCGCTCAGCAACACTGCAAGCAAGCCCGACACGCTGACTCCAAGCAATCGTTTCTATCGGGTTCGCGTCGTTCCGTGATCGCGCGTTCAGCGCGTTTTCTGGAAAGAAGCAGAGGGCTGAGGCTTGGTCAAGGCATGAAAGCCTTTTTGGGCTGTTCTCGGCTGTTCCTGGTCCGAAAGCCCT
>DASRHX010000948.1:0-11411 GCA_035650295.1 Bryobacteraceae bacterium
CCGTCGAGCCTGCCACCCAGCCCGCGGCGCTGTCCTGAAATTGGCAGACCAGGTCGGGAACGCCATCGGCATTCACGTCCTTGATGGAGCACTGGTTCTAATTGTTCGGCTTGACGCGTACCTGCAGACCATTGAAGTTGAGCGAAGTACTGTTGATATCACCTACGTTCAGCGTCTGGCTACCCAGGACTGCAATCGGGACTACCCCGTTGCCATTGATGTTGAAGCAATTGGGATAGCTTCCGGGCTTAATGTCAACCTGGACGTTCTGGCCGCGGGTGAGCACCCGAATCCAGTCGCCGGGCTGAGTGACGGTCATGCTGAGTGTCAGAGTGTTTCCTAAAACGGAGTACTGATCGGCGCCCTCGAGGCCGCGAGCGGCAAAGGGAGCTGCCCTGTCCGACGGCGGGATTGAGCCGCAGGCCGTGGGGAAGTTCGTATAGTTGGTTGCCGCCGCTCCGAAGTCCGGCGTGGAGGCGGCCTCGAAATTTCCGCCGGAGTCGGACATCACGCCGATGATCGGGAAATCGAATGTCCAGACGACGTTGCTATGGCTCATGGTTTTGACTGGGATGCCTGGGTCATTCAGGAAGATCATGTGGCTGTTGACGTATGTGGTGCCCTGGGGGATCGTGCCGCCGCCGTCGACGGACCAAGCCTTCGTAGTCGTGACCTGTTGCTTCTCGTTGAACCCCTGCTGGAACCAGTTGGAGACGCAGATGTCGGTGACGTCTGGCGGAGGCGCCGACAGGATTTCGGGCGGCGAGCTGCCTGGCGGCGCGCTATTCGGACCACTGACGCTGAGGATATCCGCCCGCTGCGATATCGCCAACGCCACCCAGAGGGAGCTTCACTCAACGCGAAGCGCACTCATCGGTTCCGTCCTCGCAGCCCGGATCGCGGGCAGAAGGCTCGCAATCAGCGCGACTCCGCCGGCGATCGTAAGTGCAGCAATATAGGTGGCCGGATCTGTGGCTTTTACTCCGAACAGCAGTGACTCGAAGAGCCGCGACGACCACCAACCGCAGCCTACGCCGATCGCAAGCCCGAGGCTCGTCATGACGAGAGCTTCTTTGAGAACACCAGCCAGGATGCGCCGCTGTCCTGCGCCCAAGGCCATGCGGATCGCTAGCTCGCGCCGGCGCTGGGTCACGGTGTAGGAGATCACGCCATAGAGTCCGCTCACTACGAGCACCACGGCGAGGCCGGCAAACACGGCCACTAACCATGAATAAGTCCGCCGCAGCCACATCGAGTTACTCAGGCGTTCCGACATGGTAGTCTCACGAGCCATCGCGAGATCGGGGTCCATGCGTCTTAGAACCTCGCGGGCGGCGCTGGTGATGCTAGTGGGATCGACTGAAGTCCGGAGCACGACCGCAAAGAAGCCAGACCCGTTCTGTGCATATGGGAGGTAAACAGACGGACGCGTCGGTTGGTCAAGCCCGTAGTCCTTAACGTCCGCGATCACGCCGATGACTTGGTACCATCGCCGCTCATTTCCCCCGGCATACCGAATCCGCTTGCTGATCGGGTCCTGGTCCGGCCAGTGGAGCTTGGCAAACATTTCATTCACGATGGCAGCGGCCGTGCCCTCCGATCGTCCATCGGCATCGCTAAAGGTTCTCCCCGAGCGCAATGTCATTCCCATCGACTCCAGGTAGCCCGGAGTTACGATGCGTTGTAGGATAACCGGATTTGGGTCGCCGGGGCGTCTGGGCGGTGCATGCTCGATCTCGAAGAAGTTGCCCCAATGACCGCCGAGCGGGGTAGCGCTCGCCACGGCGGCTGAGCGCACTCCCGGAAGCTCGCGATGCCGGGCTGCCAGCTCTTCCACGAAAGCCCTTTGCTGTTCAGGCCTCTCGTACTTCTGCCGGGGCAATGTGATCTGATACGTGAGGATATTGTCCGCGCGGAACCCCGGATCGATACGCTCTACTTTGCGAAACGCCTGGATCAACAGACCCGCGGCAGTCAGCAGCACCGCTGCCAGCGCGACCTCCGCGGTGATCAGGACTTTCAGACTTCTTCGCCGTCCCGCGGATTCCGATGTCCGTGGCCCGGCGTCCTGCAAACCCTCGCGGACATCAACCCGCGATGCATTCCACGCCGGCCAGAGACCGAACAGTACCGCCGAGCCGATTGAAACTGCCAGGCAGAACACTACAAATCGCCAGTCAAGATCGAACCGTACCCATCCGGGAAGCTGATTGGGGGGCATCAGCGCAATCAGACCGCGCAGGCCCTGCAATCCGAGAACAATACCCAGAATTCCGCCCACGGCGCCGAGCAGTAGGCTCTCTGTGAGGAGTTGACGAATGATCCGCGACCGCGGAGCACCCAGGGCTGTTCGGATGCCCATCTCACGCATCCGCGCCGAGCCGCGTGCGAGCGTGATTCCCGCGATGTTCGCGCAGGCAATCAGAAGCACTAACCCAACTGCACCGAGTAGGATCTTGGTAGCGTCGCGAAAGTTGCCAACGTACCAGTCGCGGAGGGGATAGACTGTCGGCGACGTGATCTTGTTGACGTCTCGCGCTTCGATCATGCCCTTGTGAACCCGCAGCAGATCCTCTTGGGCCTTGGTGTGCGTGATGCCCGCTTTCAGCCGCGCCACTCCATTCAAAAACCAACCACCTCCATTGTTTGGTTGCTTGAACAACATCCGTACCGCGAATCGGACGTCCCGCGAAAGTGTCTCGATTGAAAATCCCATTCGAACCTCCCGAACCTGTTCCATGATTTGCTCAACGCCGCCCGTGTCGACTGCCGCTCTTCGACGGGCATCCGGCAGATTCATTCCCGATCTGACATTCTCGTCGGCCAACATGTCCTGGTAGGAGCGCAGCTCATCGTTCAAGTCCTGGTCGAGACGCTGCTTGTCGAAAAGATTGCGCCACAATTTTCCGGCTCGACGAAAATTCCGCATAGGCCGACTACGTAGCTTCCAGCGCCGCGGCAATGGCAACGGAAATGCGCCGCCACTGATTGGTTTCCATTTCTAGCTGACGGCGGCCGGCTGCCGCGAGGCGGTAAAACTTCGCTCTCCGATTGTTCTCGGATTCACCCCAGGAGGACACCAGCCAGCCAGCCTCTTCCATGCGATGAAGCGCCGGAAACAGCGATCCCGGCTTCACCACAAAGGTTCCTTGCGTAACTTGCTCGATTCGCCGTGAGATGCCGAGCCCGTGCATTTCCCCGTTCGCGAGCGCTTTGAGGATCAGCAAGTCCAACGTGCCTTGCAGAAGATTGGTCTGGTTGGTTCGCATGGCCGACGTTCCTATAGAGTTTCTATATGAGGATGCGACACTTCCTATAGAATGTCAATATGACTAGCCAAGCGGCTCTGTCGGACTTAACGAAGGCGCGCCCCCCTACAAGCCCCTCAACGCCGCCTTTCCATCCGGCGGATTCCACCAGCGCTTCAACCCAAGGTCCGCCGCGATCACCGACGCCGCGTTGTATCCGCACAGCCCCGTGATGTTACCCCCGGGATGCGTCGACCCGCCGCACAAATACAGCCCCGGAACCGGCGTTCGATATCGGCCTGCTCCGGCAAACGGCCGGTTGTAACCCACCTGCCCATTCGCAAACGAGCCCACCAGAAGATCGCCCCGATGCATGTTCGGCAACAGCGCCTCCGTGTCGCGCGGTGTCCGCACGAACTGATGGAGCACGTTCGCACCAGCCATGTTCGGCGCAAACCGCCCCCAAAGTTCCAGCAGCTCGCGCCCATGCTGCTCCGCATCCGCCGGCATCGCGTACGGCACCTTCTCCCACATGAACGCCGTGTGCCGGCCTTCGGGAGCCTGCGTCGCATCGAACAGCGTCGGACACGCGCCCCACATGACCGGTGGCGGCATCGTCCCCGTCTCATGGGCCGCGACAATTTCCTCGAACTGCGAGTAACGCTTCAACCCCAGAATCACCATGAACGCCTGCTCAAGCTCCGGCTGGCTCGCGGCAGCCGAATAGCGCGGCGCTTCCTGAAGCGCCACATTCAACGCAAACAGCGGCGCAATCTTGTTGAACTCGAACCCTTCCGCCTGACGGCGCAGATCGCCAGTGGCGTTCAGCAACTCGACAAATGTCTGCCGCGGATTCAAGCCCGACGCAATCCACCCGCGCGCTTCTATCCGCTCGCCGCTCGCCAGCGTCACCGCCGCGGCCTTTCCATTGCGCAGCTCAATTGCCGCGACGTCCACGCCCGTACGCACCTCGCCCCGATGCTCCTCGATGTCTCGAACGAGCGCCTGCGCAAGGGCTGCCGAACCGCCCACACACATTTGCGCCTTGCGTGTCGACGCCAGCAGCGCTGGAATGCTGTGCCCAAACCCATGGAGCCGCAAATCCACCTCGCGCAGTCCATTGAAGAACAGCAGCCCCGCCCGCACGACGTCGTTCTCAAATTCGCGCTCGACAAACTCGAGAGGCGATAGTGCCTGCACTTGCAGCAACCGCCTCCCGGCCGCCGACCGCTCCAGCAACTCGCGTCGCACGTCAGGAGGCAACGGCGGTGCCTGCGCTTCCACCGTCAGGATGTTTTCCGCGATCGGCCGAAACTCCTCGGCCCAAAACCGAAGCGCCACCCCATCCTTCCTCGAGAAGGCGTTGAATGAGTCCACGGTTCTGTCCAAGTCTCTCCACCACTGCAGCGAGCGGCCGTCTTCGAGCACCAGCGCCACGTTCAGCTCCGGCTCGACATAACGCACCCCATGGCGCTCCAACTCCAGATCGCGATACCACGGCATCGCCGTGACCGCCCGATGAAAAAACGAGTGTGTATTGTGCCGGAATCCGGGCAGCGCAGGCGACTCCTCTGTCCGCAGGCCGCCTCCCGCAACGGCGTTCCGCTCCAGACTCAGCACGCGCAGTCCGCAGCGCGCCAGATATGCTTGCAGCACGAGCGCGTTATGGCCGGTCCCGAGAATGATTCCGTCGCAGTCTCTCATCCTCGCAGTGTCCCACTCTGGCCACCAACGCAGCTGCGCTGCTGAAGTTCACGAACAGAAAGGAGTTCCGCGGAATCGAAATCGTCACGCCAACCGCTTTCCTCGAACGCAGCCGGGACGAACCTTCACCACCCCACCCGTAACGGATCCGTAAGCATCAAATGCTATCGTGGGGACTTCAAATGCCAGTGGTCTTTTTCTACCTCCTGCTTGTCCTCGTCCCGCCAACGGCCGCCGCCGTGCGCGGCACGGTGAAGGACGCCTTGGGCGCGCCGGTCGTGGGAGCCAAGGTCGATCTCCAAACCTCCTCGGGCGAAGTCCTCGCCGTTGTGATGACCGACACCGAGGGCCGCTTTGAGTGGCACGGCGTGGGAGCCGCCATAGTCAGTTCGGGAACAAGCGAACGGGCCGTCATCCCGGATGGCGAAATCGAATTGTTGCTCGCTCCCGCCTCGCTCCACACACGCGTCACGGTCACGGCGCGGCGCGGTGCGGCCGAAGAGGCTGACGAGTCCCAACACGTTGTTGTTATCAAGGACAACGCCGCCATCGCCTCCCGCCCCGCCGCCACGCTCGGCAACGCGTTCGAACGCGAACCGGGCATCATGGTGCAGCAGAGCACCTATGGGCAGGTCTCGCCCTTCCTGCGCGGCCTTACCGGATACCACGTCTTAAACGTCATCGACGGTGTCCGGTTCAACAACTCCACCTTTCGCTCCGGCCCCAATCAATACTTGGCCTTTGTCGAACCGATGCAGGCGCAGCGCGTCGAGGCCCTGCTCGGGCCCACTGGATCGCAGTACGGGAGCGACGCCCTTGGCGGCACCATTCAGGTGCTCACCCCAGAGGCGCGCTTCGCATCGGCGCGCGGATGGGAGACCCACGGCCAGCTTCAATTGAGCGGTGCAACGGCGGACTGGTCCGGTATCGGTGGCGCGCGTCTCTCTCTGGCCAGTGAGAGGCTCTTCTGGCTGGGTGGCGTTTCCGGCCGGAAGCACAACGATTTCCGCGCGGGCCGCGGCCTCGATTCGCGAAACGCCTTCTATCGTTTCCTCGGCATGCCCCTCAAAGGCGTCCGAGACCTACTCGGAAGCCGCCAGCAGGACACCGGCTTCCGCCAATATGGCCTGCAGACCAAGCTCGCCTGGCGTCCGCGCGAAGGCCACATCGCCACCTTGAACTATCAGCGCGGCGTCCAGGCGGACGTACGCGGATACAAGGACCTCTTGGGCGGTCTTGGCCGCATGCTCTCCACCTTCGAGCCACAGTTGTTGAACTGGTTCCACGGACGCTATGAGAAGCTCGGCCTCAGTGCGCTCGATTCGCTCTCCGGGACTTTCTCCTGGAACTCACAAACCGACGGTAGCCGCCGCCAAAACTTACGGCTCACCGACCCGATCACAGAGGACGTGAATCGGGTGAATGCCTACGGCTACACGGGGCAGGGAACCGCGCATTGGGCCTCGCGCCTCGTGGCCAGCTTCGGCGGCGAGATCTACGATGAGCGCATCCGCTCCCGCCGCGAAGTGACGAACCCGGTTGATGCCTCGGTCAGCCGTCCCCGTCCTCTCTATCCCGACCGCTCGCAATACCAGAACCTCGGACTCTTCAGTCAGGCCGGCGTCCAACTCACCTCCCGACTCCGCGCCAGCGGCGGGCTTCGCTTCACCGCCGTCCGTTTCCACACCGTCGCCGACTCCGCCAACGGCATTCCGGATTCCTCGCAATGGTTCCGCGACGTCACCTTTCATGCCAGTGCGCGCTATCAGGTCGCCGGACCATTCGGCATTCATGCCGTCGTCAGCCGCGGCTTCCGCGCGCCGAACCTGAACGACCTCGGTGCGCTGGGCTTGAACGATTTGGGCTATGAAGTGCCGTCCTCGTCCGCTCGCGATGCTGGTGCCCTGTTGAGCACCGACTCGGGCGAATCGGCCATCGCAAAGGGCGCTCCGCTCGGCGCGCTCGCCGCCGAATCGCTGCTGAACTACGAGTTCGGCGCTCGCGTCAACACTTCCCGGCTCTACGCCCGCGTGCAACTCTTCGACGCTGAACTCGCCGACCCCATCGTCCGCCGCACACTGCTTTTTCCCGTTTCCAACACACCCGCCTCGCTCGCTGGCCTTCCTGTCACGCCGCTGCCACAGACCGCCGCGCAGCAAACGCAAGGCGTCGTCGCCGTGGCCACGGCCATCGATCCCCGCGCGGTCAAATCGTTCGTCAACGACGGCAGCTCGCGCTACTACGGCCTCGAAGCCCTCACCCGCTATTCGCTCGCCCATCACTGGACGTTGGAGGCCAACTACACTTACCTGCTCGGCCGCGACCTGAACCCGAATCGCAACATCCGCCGCCTCCCTCCACAGTCGGGCACGGTGTCCTTGCGCCATGCTCCCAGCGGACGCCGGCCCTGGTGGGAAATCTCCGTGACCGCAACCGGCGCCCAACACCGTCTCAGCGGCGGCGACCGCGACGACGAACGCATCGGAGCCTCGCGCAACCTTCAGGACATCGCCGCCTTCTTCGCCGGCTCCCGCGTAGCGCCCTACCTGAACGCCGGCTTTTTTACTCCGACCGGCGAAACGCTTGCGCAAATCCAGAGCCGTGTATTGCCCGGCGCAACCGCCGCTACCCGCGTGCCCTTGTATCTCTCCACAGCGGGATGGACCGCGCTCAACCTGCGCGGCGGCTATCCGCTCTCGGAACGCCTCCACGCCATGGCCGCATGGGACAATCTCCTCGACCGTAACTATCGAGTACACGGCTCTGGAATGGACTCTCCCGGCCGCTCCGCCTATCTCGGTCTAAGCTACAGCTTCTAGCGCCAATCGCGGCGCACGATGGCGCGCTCGACGCGCGTGGGGAAGGGGATGACTTGCCAAGCAATGGTTCGAGTTCGGCCCGGCGACTGGTAACTCCTCGGAGTCGCCAACACCTTTCTCGTAGTACAAAGGAATCGCGGCGGAGGCGATGAGCGCCTTCGAGAAGGACGGAGAGCGCTGGTTCAGCAAACAACCGGCCCTCTAAGTGGTGGTGCGCAGCGCCGGCAAACCCTCCCGCGTGCCGCCCGATTGTGCCCGCCGCGGCATTCCACTATGCTGTCCGTACTGACATGATGCAACGCATCAAATTTCAGACAACAAGGAGGGCGTAATGAAGGGAATCACGAAGGCATTCGTCCTATTGGCATTTCTTTGCCTGGCGATCTCCAATGCGCCGGCCGAAGCGCCGGAAAAGATCAACATCTGTCACCTCGAATCCGACAACCTCGGATATGTGATCCGCATCCCCGTCAAAGCATGGCCCGCCCATGAGAGGCATTTCGACTACGTGACTACCGTCCTGGAAGTCGGCGATCGGTGCGGAATTATTGAATAGAAGCGTGGATGCGTGCGGGCCAAGTTTTCTAATCGCAATTCTGCTCGAACGCACCCTGCCACGTACGACAGTCTAGAACGCCACGCGCAGCGCCAGCTGGGTCGTTCTCGGCAGGTTCGACTGTGACGTAATGCGCCCGAAATTGGTGCTGGTCGGATTCAATTCGGGACCGTTGAAGATCGCGTGGTTGAACAGATTGAACGTCTCGGCGCGGAACTGCAGCCTTACACGTTCGACGATGGGAATCGACTTCACTACCGAAAGATCGATGTTGTAGATCTTGTCGTTGCGTAGATTGGAAAACGCGCTGGCGAATGTGCGTTGGTTGCGGTCGAGCTGCCGTGCGGCGGCGCGCTCAAATTGATTGATGTCGAAGGCGTTGTTCAGATTCCGTGCATCCCACTTCAAATCGCCGCCGAAGTAGATGACGTTCCGGTCCTCCCAATTCGCCGGTCCCCCCGACTGCAAGTTCAGAATGCCTGCCATCTGCCAGCCGCCGATCAGGCGGTTTAGCAATCCACCGGCCCCTGATCCGAAACGCTTTCCTTTACCGAACGGCAGCTCATAGTTTGCCGATCCGACAAACCGCAATGGCCGGTCTTCACCGGCAATTCGGTACTCCAGCTCAGGCGCCGAAACGTACCGATACCGCGTCGCCTCGTTGAACTTGGACCACTGGAAGTTCGTCAGGAACTGGAAGCCATTGCTGAAGCGCTTGTCCAACCTCACCTGGAACATGTGGAAGTTGGAATAGCCGACAGTCTGCGCGTCCTCTCTCACGCCACCGTTGCCGTTGAACTGTGGATAGGCGCGCAACAGGTTTTCGACCGCGACCGTGGTCCCGTTCAGCGACGTGCCCGGTAGCAAGCCCCGGAAGGGATTCGATACGAGTGCCGACAGCCGATCAATTGTAGCCTGGTCGCGCGTTGGTGAAGTCGACAGAAACTGATTGGGAACAAAGTTCAGCTCGCGGTCCACCGGCAATCCGTTGCTGTCCGAACCCATGTAGCCCAGTTCCAACAGCAGATTCGGCGCCAGCTCGCGCTGAATGTTAAAGTTCCACCGCGTCGTGTAAGAGCGCCCCAGCTTCGGCGTCACATAACGCACAGATTGCCCGAGGAACGTATTCACACCCCGCGCACTGCCGATTGGCTGATCAATCCCGTTCGGGTACGGATTGGAGAAAGTCGCCGCCGGAGTGAGGAAGTTGTCAAGCGACGCCACCAGTTGCGTCGTCTGGCTGAAGCCCGGCTGTTGAACGCTTAGCTGCGTTCCCGCCGTGTTGTAGAAAATGCCCGCCCCGCCGCGGATCACAGTCTTGCTGCCCAGGATGCCCGGCGACCACGAAAAACCAAACCGCGGGCTGATGGCGTTGCTCGGCGTCGCATACAGCGAGCGGTTGCTCGGATCGGCGTACAGAATGCCGCCGATGGGGTTGAACTGGCTCACCGGCAATAGCGGGCTTGGGCTGGCCATGTATGCCGCCTTTGCCGCCGCCGTGATGCTCAGGTTCGCCGCCGCGTCGAAGCCCCGAGCCGCGCGGTTCCAGCGCTCGATGTTCGCCGTCTCCTTCTCGTAGCGAATGCCGAGATTCAGCGTCAGGTTGTTCCTCACGCGGATGTCGTCCTGCAGGAAGAATGACAGGTACTTCGCGCTTTGAGTGCGCGTGGCGTTCACATCGAAGCTTCCGGCGGTCGGCAGGCCGAGCATGAAACCGGCAAGGTCTTGGCCCAGCGGCGAGCTGGCCGCGTTGTCCAATGGCCCTCGTGTCCAGTTGGACTGGAACCGGTACAGGCCTGACGAATTGCCGAAGCTGTTCGAACTCTCCCTCTGCGTCCGCAGATCGGTTCCAAACTTCAGCGTGTGCTGCCCGGCGATTTTCGTCGCCGCCATGAAGATCTGATAGCTGTCAAAGGGCGTACGGTCACCGCCGCTGTCACCGAAATCGGTGAAGGTGTCCGCATCGATCCTCGGCAGCACGAACTTCGTCGAAGAACGCGCCAGCGACGCCGGCAACCCCAGCGTCGTCCAGTCGAATCCATCGCTCTGCCGGATTCCGCCCTCGGTGAACCGCGTCCAGTTCAGGCGTGTGTTCAGGAACATCGTCGGCGTGAGCGTGTACACGTCGTCCAGCGTCACGCCCCAGTTTTGCCTCAGCAGGTTGTTGCCTGTGGCGATGTTCGAGAACCGGTTGCCCCGGTTCTCCACGCGGTCGTTGTAACGGCCAGAGAGGAACAGCTTATGCCGGTCGCTTACGTTCCAGTCGATACGTCCCATGAACGACGAAAACACGTCCGAGCGCACGGCATTGTTGAAATAGTTGTTCGTGCCGTCCGCCGTTCCGGCGGCGTTCGGCTCGGGCAGAAATTGCAGAAAGTTCCTCGATACGGAATTCAACCTCGCGCCGGGAACGATGTTCCCCGCAAACGGCTGCCGCCGGATGCGGCTCCCCTCCAGCACGCCGGTTGCTGGGTCATAAAGCTGATAGCTCGAATTCACCGTAAGCAGTTGCGAGAAATTGCCCGCGCGCTGCGCCGCTGTAGGCACCGTGGAGAAGGTCGGCTCCGGTTCGGACTGCCGGATCCCCTCCGCTCCGAAGAAGAAGAACAGCTTGTTACGGCCGTCGAAAATCTTCGGCAGCCATATCGGGCCGCCCACCGTTAGCCCGTACTGATTGAACCGCGTTACCGGCTTCCTTCCCCCGGCCGAGTTCGTGAAAAAGGGCGTCGCCTTCAGCCGCTGGTTTTGGTGGAACTCATAGAGCGAGCCGTGAAGGTCGTTTGTGCCGCCCCTCATCGTTACGTTCACGGTGCCGCCGCCAGTGTTGCCGTAGGCTGCATCGGGCTGGAACGCTTCCACTTTGATTTCCTGCACGGCGTCCACCGGCGGATTGTAGGCGACGCGCTTGTTTTTGGTCATGTCCGGCGAGCCGTCCAAGAGCAGCTCATTCGATTGCGCCTGGCCGCCGCCCATGGAGAAACCCGATGGGCCGGCGTTGTCGAACGGTCTCGTGAAGCGCGGATCGGAAGAAGGTGTCACGCCATAGGACAACTGCGCCAGAGTGAGCGGAGTCCGCCCGTTCAT
>DASRHX010000949.1:0-4019 GCA_035650295.1 Bryobacteraceae bacterium
ATCACACGCGGCTCTTATCAGGAGTTGTCTTTCCGCCACAAAAGGTCCATAAATTGGTCATTCTCCGGTCACCCAGGTGTGTCCGGTTTTCCGTACACAGACCAAAGCGCATGAAAACATCCTTTCTCACCGCGACAGGACTGCTGCTGGCGCTCTCGGCGCTGAATCTCTGGAGCGCCATCAGGACCTGGGACGGCAGCGCCAACGGACTTTTGTCCAACGCGGCGAACTGGCAGGAGGGCATCGCGCCAGTGAATGGCGATGAGTTGGTGTTTCCCGCCAGCGGTGTGTCGCGCTTCAATGTCACGAACAACATCATCGGCGGGCCGCGCTTCCCGACGATTACGTTCAATGGCAATGGATTCACGCTCTATGGTGGCTTCATCGTCACCAGCCGCATCGGGGCGGAAAACCTCGCCGGCGTCAACCGGATCAACTGCGCCCTCCAACTCAGCACCAATGGGACGTTCTTCATCAACGGCGACACCGGGGCATTGCTCGATATCGATGGCGACGTGGCGATTGGTCCCTACACGCTAAGCGTCTCGGCGGGCGGCGGCAGCTTGTTCATCGGCGGGGTCATCAGCGGCACGGGCAGCATCTCCAAAATTTCCGGGGGCACCGTCCGGTTCGACGGCACTGATGCCAACACCTACACCGGTCTGACGACAGTCTTCGGCGGCACGCTCGAACTGTTCAAAGGCCCCGCCAACACGCTCGCGGTGCCGGGCGATCTCATGGTGAGCGGCGCTGCGGACGTCGTCCGTCTCTTGCGGAACAATCAGCTTTCCACCAACTCGGACGTCTCCCTCGGCCCCTCGGCGCTGCTTGATCTTCAAGCCTTCAGCACCCCCCTCCGCACTCTGACGCTCAACGGTGGGCAGGTGACTGGCGGCACGCTTTCCCTCGGTGGCGATGTCACCGCCGCCTCCGTTCCTGGCAGCCTTGCCAGCATCTCCGGCAACCTCGCGATTGGCGTCGGCCCGCGGACTTTCACAGTGCCGGACAATCTCGCGACCAATCCCGATCTGGACATTTCAGCGCGGATTAGCGGAGTTGGCGGAATCATCAAAACCGGCGCGGGCACGCTCGCTTTCAGCGGCAGCCTTTCCAATAACTTTGTAGGTGCGACACGCGTGTTCGAAGGCACGCTGCTGTTGCGGCGGGCGTTTTTCGATCTGTCAATTCCTGGGAATCTCTTTATTGGAGACGGCGTTGGGGGTCCGTCGAGCGACGTTGTCCGCCTCGAGAACTTCGCCCAGATCAACAACCTTTCCGCCGTTATCATCGCCAGCTCGGGCCTGCTCGATCAGAACGGCATTTCCGAGGCCATTGGTGCGCTGATAGGCGAAGGCTACGTGGAAGTCGACGGCAACAGCCTCGGCGTCGGCGTCGACGGGGGTTCAACCACGTACTCCGGTCAAATCGTGGGCACCGGAGGTCTGACCAAAATGGGCTTGGGTACACTTACCTTGACCGGCACCAATAGCTATTCGGGTCCCACGCTGGTAGCCGACGGCACGCTGCTGGTGGACGGATTACAGTGGCGAAGTCCCGTCACCGTAACCAGCGGCACGCTTGGCGGCAACGGAACCGTGAGTGACCTCAGCGTCAGTGGCGGCAATCTGTCCCCTGGCGCCAGCCCCGGTCGGCTGACGTGCAGCAATCTGACGTTCTCAACCCAAAGCCATTTCTTCGTCGAACTGCATGACGGCCCTCCCGGCCTCAACGGCCACGATCAAATGAACGTCCAAGGCAGTGTAACTCTCAACAATGCCACGCTCCATCTTTCCGGGAGCTCTGGATTCACCGAAGGTCAACGCTTCGTCATCATCGAAAACGACGGGACCGATCCGGTTACCGGCACGTTCGCCGGTTTGCCGAATGGCTCGGTCCTGACCCTCAACAACCTTCAATTCCTCCTGCTCTACAACAATCCCGTCAGTGACGTCGTACTGGTCGTCACGAACACGCCATTGCGATTTATCTCCAGCAGCCTTGACCCGGTGTTGGTGAGTTCTGGAAACCTCGACTCCAGGATCGACCTCAACGAGTGTCCTCTCATCCATCTCGTCTTAACCAACACTTCTTCCACGCCCGTGACGGGAATCCGAACGACGCTCCTCCCGGACAGGACGGGCTGGTCCGTGACGCAACCGTTCTCGACGTATCCA
Organism: Bryobacteraceae bacterium; assembly: GCA_035650295.1. Classification (GTDB taxonomy): domain Bacteria; phylum Acidobacteriota; class Terriglobia; order Bryobacterales; family Bryobacteraceae; genus JAFLBB01. Next base: position 2,175 of record DASRHX010000949.1, read on the forward strand.
GACCTGGGTCCGGGCGAAATGGGCACCAATCAGGTGCCATTTCAAATCAGTATCCTGCCCGGGACCGTTTGCGGACTGGGCTTCGGCTTCGAGATGCTCATCGAAACTGCAAACCACGGTTTGTTCCGCTCGTCGCCGCCCTCCTACTCCTTCGCCCATTCCGGAACGCCGGTGCGCTTCGACAACAACACGCCTCTCGTCATTCCGGACGCCAGCACCGCGAATTCAATCATCAATATCAGCGGCATCCATACTCCGATCAGGGAAGTCAAAGTTTCGCTCTACATCAGCCATCCCGCCACGGAAGACCTGGACATCACGTTGATCGCGCCGAACACGGAGTTCGTCAGGCTCTCTTTCGATCACGGCGGCGCCGCCACTAACTACGGCATCGGCTGCGCGGACAATCAACGGACCGTTTTCGCCGACGGGTTCAGCAACCCATCTATTGCAACCGCTTCCGCTCCGTTCGTCGGCACCTTCCGACCCGATATCCCATTGTCCCTTTTGAGCGGAAACTTCGAATCAGGTGTCAACGGCCCCTGGACGCTCCGAGTGGCCGACGACACAGCCGGGGACGTCGGCGCGCTGCTATGCTGGTCGTTGTTCATTTCGCCGTCGGCCTGCGCTGACGGCGGCGGCACGTGCGAATCCTGCCCAGAGCGGACCATCTTCGGCTCGATCAGCGAGCACAGTGAGTTACGTGGACAAGGACGATTGGTCCGCAATGGAAACGCGAGCGTGTGCGGCGCGGCCAAAAGCTGCCCAGGTGCCGAGGACCTGGCCAATCAGTTGCACTTCGACGCCTACATCTTCGAGAACGGCGAATCCAATGCCTGCATCACCGTGACCCTTGGTGTCGCTCTTGACGCAGGTTGCGACCTCTTCAGCGCCGCCTATGCCAGCGCCTTCAACCCCGCCGACGTGTGCGCGAACTACCTCGGCGACATGGGCAGCAGCCTCACTAGCGGCGAAACAAACAGCTACGCCTTCAACGTCGCCGCCCATGCCCGGTTCGTGATCGTAGTCAGCCAAAGCGAGCCGTCCTCCGACCAGTGCCGCTACCGGTTGGCCGTCACCGGTGGAAGTTGCCGGCCCGTGCTCCACATCGACAGCCCATTCCCGCCCTTCGCCCTGCTCGACTGGACCACCGCCGCGGTTGGCTACCAACTCGAACGCACCAATGCCCTCGCAGCCCCCTCTGCGCCCCAGTGGCTGCCTGTCGCAACCACGCCCGGCGTCACCAACAGCCGCTTCCAGATCACCGACATCGTGCCCGAAGCCGCTCGGTTCTATCGCTTGCGCAAACCATGAGGAAGTGCGCGGACACAATCCGGCCACCAACCTCCAGACTTTGTTGATTGTCAGCTACTCCCATCGGACACTTTTCACATTTAGCTGCAATCCAATTTGCATTGTTTCAGCCGCTCCATAATGTGTAAGCTGTTGGTTTCGAATTATGGAACGTAAGACTCTTGAGCAGCGCGAACGCATGGGCGATCTACAGCGCCTGCGCCATTCGTGTGCGCATATCATGGCGGCGGCCGTTACGCGTCTTTGGCCCGACACGCGGCTGGATATTGGGCCGCCGACGGATGAAGGGTTTTATTACGATTTTGATCTGGATAGCCATCGCTTCTCGCCTGAGGACTTTCCGAAGATCGAGGAAGAGATGCGGAAGATCGTGAAGGAAAACCAGACCTTCGAGAAGAGCGTCAAGACGCGGGATGAAGCGCGCGCGTTCTTCGAAAAGCGCAGCCAGAAGTTCAAGATCGAACGCCTGGGCGACATTCCGGAAGGCGAGACGATTTCGTTCTATCAGAATGGCGAATTTATTGACCTTTG
>DASRHX010000950.1:0-9919 GCA_035650295.1 Bryobacteraceae bacterium
TTGCAGAATGTATCGGCAGAATCTCCGCTTGGATTTAGGTGAACCGGCCCGAGTAGCGCATACCGGTGAAGCGGTGGAGCGTTGGCGGGCTCCACCGCCGACCCACGGATAACACCAGGGCCATGGCTTCTAAAAGTCGCAGCTCACCGGATAGAGTCTACTCCACTTCCAACGGGCGCGCCGCGCTCGAACTCTTCCGGGGCAACCCTTTTTAGCGTTGACGCCCGCTGTACAACCACCCCGCGCACGCCTACAGCAGCTCCAGCGGATAATCCTCCTAGCCCTCCGCGCCCGGCTGCCTCCTGAAAGTCCCTTTTCAACGCGCTTCGCCGATGGTAATTTATGGAGGTACCCCGTCCGAACTCTGGAGGAAGTGTGCATCCGTGTTCTGTGTGTGGAGAGGAAACCCTGCCGTTGGTAAGCGGCATCCCACTTTGCCCGAAGTGTGATCAGGAGCGGGAAAAGCGGCGGGAAGCTGAGATCAGAAAGCGGTGGGAAGCTGGACTCCAGTCTCCAGATTCACAGCGGAGCGATCCGGGGAGTTCAGCAGAGGCTTAGGACACTAGCGAGCCGGGCGTGGTTCGGAGTCCGCGCCCGGTTTGATGGCTCACTCAAACCCGGCAGGCTGGAGGAGGGTTCCTACCGGGGCCCATCGTCTCGCTAACTTATATACAGGAGCGGAGGCGGATTGGATGTTCCGGTCCCACGCTTTTTCAAACGGGGTGGGGCTTGACCTCGGGTAGTGCGTCAGTTTCCACTCGTTGGCCCCAATCCAGATCCGCCGTTTTTCTGAAACAAATCAGCCCCCGATGTTCCTTAAAGGTAGGCACGATACGCTGGGCGTGTGTCGCGCCAAAGGCGGGCGGCCGGGCGTACGACGAACTCCCTTCAAAGCCCGGCTGCCTCCTGCAAAGAGGAAACCGTGGGACGATGCGTCCAATGCGGAGACAAAACAGCGCTGTTCGTGCTCGGCATCCCGTATTGCACCAAATGCGATGTCGAACGCGACAAAGAGAGGGACGCCTACGTCAACGAAAGGTGGGAAGCTGAACTCAATCGAATTCATCCAGCCTCAGAGCAACGCGATCCAGAGCGATCACAGAAAGCGGTTGGCTGAAACCTCTTGCGCCTGGAAGCAGCAGTGGACGCGCGGCGTCGCGCGGCTGCCTCCTACTCGTTGCACGATGGCCGGGGATGGCAATACTGCCGATACTGACCATTGCCGTCTGGTTACCCACGTTTGGGGGTAGAACTTGCGATCAACGGAGCGTATTCTAATGTTTCCTTCACATGCAGTACCAGCTTCGGGAACGCCTGTTTGCGGTGTGCGACGATGGAACGCTTGCGGACCTAGCCGCTGGCACCGTCATAACAGTCCTGCGCAATTCGCCACTGGATGAAGTGGTTGTGCAATGGGAAGATGCGCCAACGGGCCTGATATTCACCACGGACCTGTATGAGCATTGCGTGCCAATGCTTGACAGCAGTACCAAGGAGCCGCGCTCCAAGCGAGTGGGCCAGTTGAACGACCGACCAACAACGCCTCTCTACTCATGATGGACCTCGCGAACAGGTGAGTGAGCCGGTTTCTCTCTGAAGCGCGGCAATCCGCCGCATAACGAAAACCAGGTGCTCGAACTATCATTCGTAACCTCTTGGGTTAGAATGCCCCGGAGCGGAATTCGAGGGTTCAGTTGAAACCGGCTAAGGTGTCCGACGAGCCTTGGCCCGATAAACCGTCACTTGCCCAGCAGGCAAAACAGCACCTACTGCGGCTCCCGCGCCCGCGCCGATTGGAGTCCACACCATCAAGAAGACTGGCGTCTCCCCCTCTTCGTGGTAAGCCGCCCCTTGGATGGCGCCGATTGCCAAACCTCCCGCCGCCCCAATCGCAAGTCCAAGCAACGTATTTCGTCTACGATGAGAACCTTCCCGATTCTTCACGCTCAAGACGTTGGCGCGAGGAATCGATATCTGGTCCTTGCCCACCAGCAGGGAAATCGTGTCTTCGGAAAATGCATTGAAATTGCCGGCAGCCGCCTTCAGCTTCATATCGACTACTTCGATCTTCTGGCCCGCGCGCAATCGGCTGAGGTTGCTCCACGACTCTTCCGCCGACTGTCCCAAGACAACCGCTGGAACCATCGCAAGGATGATGACTCGAATACGCGATGTCGAGTGTTTGCTATTCATCACGCACTTCCTGGGTCTGCGGAAGAAGCCGGATGGTGTCACGTGCCGGTCGGCCCGCTTGCCGAGGAAGTAGCCTCCCACTCCGGTTCCGATCACTGCGCCCGCGCCGTAGCCGATGTACTTCGGAAGATCGTTGACGGTCCCGGCGCCTCTGGCGGCTACGCTCGCTCCTGCCGCCCCCACCAATACCGGACCGATTGCTGTGCCAAAAATTCTCCAGCGAATACCGTACCTCATCACCTGCAAGACCGGAATCGCGGTGCGAGGAAGTGAAATCTCTCCCTTCGGTTGAACGAGCTTATCCGAGGTTTTCGTGATCTGGATGCGCAGCGCCTGCGGCTCAACGGCCAGCACCCTGCCCTTGATCTGTGGCCCATTCGGCAACGTCATCCTGATCTGCCGCCCCGCGACGGCCGGCTCGAGCTCAGTCCAGCGGAGCGATACTTCCTTCGGGTCGGCCGCGCAAAGAGTGTGCGTCAAAAGGCAAGTTGCTAAAAACATCGTGCTCATCTTCATTGGAATGCCACCCTTGTCCGATTGCTCACCTGTCCGTCGAAGACGACTTCAAGGTCTGTTTCGCCGCTACCGGCCAGCACCGGAAGCAGGCGCACATTGACCTGATCGAGTCCTGCGAAAGTCCCCTGGGGTCCTGCGTATTGCGCTCCGAAAAATCTGTTCGGCCCGATGCGTACCAGCACGCCGGAAAGCGAGGAGCGTCCCCGGATTCCTGTACCGAACAGGATGAGATCGAACCTTGCAGGTCCCGAAATGTCTAGCGGCGCCGGAGAACAACTGCCCGTAACTGCGCCGCAAGTAAAAACCGGGATTACGGTTTGCACGCCGGCAGGATCCGTTCGAACCACCAGAGCAGCCGGCACGCCAAATCCGTTTGCGTTGGCCGTAAAAATTCCTGGCGAAATGGGGGCGATTTCGATGGTTGCGCGAGCGACCTCTCGCGTCTCCTGCAGCACGCGAACGGTCGCCGGTCCCGGAGCCAGGCCCGCTGGCAGCACGAAATTCACCTGACTCGGCAGTGCGGCGGAGATCATGGCGGAGCGTTCTGTTCCGGTCCTGTCAGTGACCGTAACGGCAGTTGCCCCACTCAGGCCGGGCGCTTTGAAAGTGGCATACGATTCAGGCGCCAGCGGCCGCTGGGTCAACGTCGCGGCCGAAAGCACCACTGAACCGGATTCATCGCCGACTTTGAGAACGAAGGCATCGTCGCGTCCACCGCCGAATCGGCTTTGCAGCGCAGACGCCGTCACAGGGAAGTTCTCCGATTCCGTGGCGCCTGTAAGGTAGGCGCTGCCGGCTTGGTCCACAGCGACTCCGAACGCTCCATCCTCGCCAGAACCTCCCAGGAATGTGGCGAACTCAAGGTCTGTGGCGGAAGCGTCCATGCGTACCAGGAAGGCGTCCGAACCGCCACCACCATAGCTCGGTTGAATCGCGTTTCTGACCGGGAATCCGGCAGAAGCAACTCCTGCGATCCAAGCGCGTCCGGCTTCGTCCACGGCGACGGCGGTCGCCATTTCATTGCCAGGCCCGCCCAGAAGGGTGGCAGCGATCAGACGAGGCGTTTCTGTATCAATTCGAACGAGCCATGCGTCGAGCGCGCCCGCCTGCTGCCGCTGAAACGCCTGATCGGTTACACCAAAGTTGGTCGAGCCGGTAGCCCCGACTACGTACACATCCCGGCCCGAGCGAACGGTTATGCCCAATGCGGCATCCGGTCCGCTACCGCCTAAGTACGTGACAAACTGCATCTGCTGACCCGCGGCGCTGAGTCTCAGCAGATAGGCATCCACACCGCCGCCCGGATTCGGCTGGAGCGTGCGAGGGAGCGTATCGGGCGGTCCGCCGGGGGACACCCGAACTAGAGGTATCGTCGATGATTCCGTGTGTCCCACTACGTACACGTTGCCCTGTGTGTCGACCGCCAGGTCCTCAACATCGTCGAGGCCGCTGCCGCCGAGATAGGTGGAGAAGACAAGTCTCGAACCATCAGGGGTGAACCGCGTTACAAACACGTCGGTCGGGCCGCCTAGAAACGCGTTGCTTGCCCACGCCTCCAGAGGGAAGTCGGACGATTGCGTTTCACCTGTCACGTAGACACTGCCGTTCCATACAGCAATGCTGTGGCAGTCATCGTTATTGCTTCCTCCGAGATATGTGGACCACACCAGGGACGCGCCGGATGGGTCGAGCTTGGCAACAAAACCGTCCTCGTTCCCGCGCAACGCGCTTTGAAACGGGTTCCGGAGCGGGAAGCGTGACGACTGGGTGCGGCCGGCCACATATGCACTACCCTGTTCATCCACAGCGATGTCAAAGCCCCGATCCAGGCCGTCGGGGCCGCCGAGATACGTTGCGTATACCAGCGAATTTCCAGCCGGATTGATTTTGGCGACGAAGGCGTCCGTCGAGCCGCTCCACACCGGCTCGAATCCATTGATGGTCATGAAATCCACAGACTCAGTGAACCCGGTCACGTATGCATTTCCTTGGGCATCCACTGCAATACCCGCGGTCTTTACCTGGCTACCTGAGCCAAAGCCCCTGATCCTTGTCTCGCTGCCGCTGCCACCGACGTAAGTGGAGTAGAGTAACACCGGATCGATAATCAGCGGGCGGGTACGGTCATACTTGCCAACAGAAAACCCAAACCGTCGCGCCGAGCGGCAAACGAAGCTTACCGGTACGCTCCGTCCGTCTTGAAACGCGGTCGGCTTCCGTTGCCGCAGCGTTCCTTGGCCTAAGCGAAGCACGAGGTCACCCGCTTGATCGATACCGAAGCTAGTCGCATCCCGGACCTCGACTTCAATATGGGATGGATCGGCGCCAGGCGCTACCAGAAAATCGTACTCACCCACATTGAAAACTAGGTCGATGCCGCTGTAGATCTCGCGATAGCGCACACCGCGGAATGTTGGGACATTCGTACGCCATGCACTTGGATCGTTGCCAATCAGATAGTTCACCCTGCCGGGGGCGGCATCGATGCCGGCCGGTTCCACGCCCGCCCGGCTGTTTACAAATCGCAGGGAAATCGAACCTGCCGCACCGGCCAGGACCGCTTCCGATCTGGTGAGGAACACGGTGTGGTCTGCCGACCTGGATAGGAAGCGGACCTGCGATGGCGCCTGTCCGGCATTGGCTTCGAAGTAGCGCGGCATTTCAACCGTGCCGAACAGCACTTGGGATAACGAGAATGTGAGGTAAAGAAGTTTCCGCATGGCCGCTCTCTCCCTCAGAACTTATACTTCAGGGCAAGTTGAATGATTCGCGCCTCGGTGCTCGTCTGGTTGATCCGTCCGAAGCCGCCGCTGCTCATGTTCACGCCCGGTACTCCGAAATTCGCGTGATTCAGCGCGTTGAAAAACTCCGCCCGGAACTGAAGCCTATGCTTCTCCGTCACCGCGAAACTCCTGCTCAGATTGAAATCGATGTTGAACAGCCCCGGTCCGCGCAGCACCCCGACCCCGGAGTTCCCGAACGCCTGCAACGGAACGAACCCATCGGCTGCGGGATTTGTTTGCAGGATCCGGAACGCGTTCGTGTCGAAATAGCGGTCGACCGTGCGCTGCGCACCGGGAAGCACGCCGTTCGCAATCCGGTTGGGCCGGCTTTGCCGTTCGGTACCCAGGGTGAGGAGGTTCGATTGTACGATCGTCAACCCCAACCCGCTCTGGATGGTGACGATAGGCGAAAATTCCCAACCGTTAAACAGAGCCCCGAGGGGCCGGCTTCTGCCGAAGGGCAACTGCCAGATGGCCGAGCCGATGATCCGATGTTGCACGTCAAATTCCGCCAACCCGTACTCTGCTTTGCGGTCGTTTCCGTTTTGGGCCTCCTTGAAAACGCCGACATCAACGCCGTTTCCGCCTCCCGAGGTCGAAAGATGATCGACCGCATTCGTCAGGGCCTTGCCCCAGGTGTACGAAAGCATTCCGGAGACTCCAGAGGAGAATCGCTTCTCCAGCCTTGCTTGCAGCGAGTGGTAGTTCGATACTCCCAGGTTTTCCAGCATTTGAATATCGGCGTTCAAACCGAAAGCAGCTAGGGGACGCGGTCCCGCGCCGGGCGCACCCGCCGCGTTGAATACGACCGGTTGTTGATTCAGGTTTCGGAACGCAGGTAGTTTCAGACCACGGTTGCCGACATACGCAATATCGAACATCATGTTGCCACCGAATCCCTGCTGAATCCCAAAGTTCCATTGCTGCGTGTAAGGCGTCCGCTGATTCATGTCCTGAGCCTTACGGCTGACAGTGGACGGATCCACCTTCGTGGCGTCCACAAACCCTTCAGGGATCCCCTCCTGTAAACGGAGAAATGCGTTGGCGGCTTTCAGGATGTTGCTACCCGAGATCTGTTGGGTTCGCGTCACGACGAATGGGTAATTGAACCCCAGCAGCCCCTCGCGGCCCATCCGGTTGGTGTGGTTGTAGAAGATTCCGTAAGCTCCGCGGAGCACTGTTCCAGGCAGCGCGGTGAACGCGAAACCAAATCGGGGCGCGATATTGTTGTAATCCGCGTGGATCAGGCTGCGCTCATACAGCCCGCCTTCTTTCGCCGCCACAAATGCCCGCGTGTCAGGGTCATAGTTGGCCAACTGATTATCGCGTTCCAGCGGCGGCGTGGCGAACTCGTACCGCACGCCGTAATTGAGCGTGAGTTTACGGGTAACCTTCCAGTCGTCCTGGGCGAAGAAGAAGTACATATTCTGCGATTGGTGGAACACCGTGTTCGAGTCCTGCGCGTATTGCGTGGGCAGGCCCATCAGCAGGTCCGCCACTCCTCCCTGATAACCGGCGCTGGCCCCCGTCGTCTGCCCGGAGAACCGCCCCGTTAACGTGAACCGGCCAAGCAATGCGCTGATATCGCGAATCCCAGTTGAGACATGCAAGACCTCCGCACCGAATTTCAGCGCGTGATTGGAGCGGATCCACGTCAGTGACTCGCGGAAATCATACGAGCGCGGCGTTTGGAATTGCGGTTGGGAGGTTGTGCGCCCGATCCTCCTTCCGAGGCCCCCGGGCAAATCGAACACGGGAAGCCCTCCGCAAATGGCTTCGTCGGTGGGCAAGCCACGTATGCCGATGAGCTGGTCCGGGCATCCGGATCCCGCGTTCACAGGTGTTTGATAGTAGTTCCCCCGAGCCCAGCCGAAGCGTGATTCGGACACCGCTTTGGGCGAGATCGTCCATGTGGCGCCGGCGGCGACGGCCTGCGACCGCCACAGCGCCGAGCCGAAGGTGTCGTTCGAAGACCCTTCGGAAAGCCCGGGCCGTGGTCCTGGCCGGAACAGATTCGTGTCGGAAAAGGAGTAACGCCCGAACACATTGAATCCGGCCGCCATGTTTTCGTCGAGCCGCATGTCGAACTGATCTGTCCGGTTTCGATCGACGGGGACATGGACATAGTTGTCATCCACCTGTCCGGGCGTTCCTGTGTTTGGAACAGGATTGACATTCAGCACCTTCTGTCCCACTGGGTCGATCAGGCTGGCGGGAATCACCCAGCAGTTTCCCCGTCCGTCGTTGCACTCAGCGGTAGCTGTTCTTTGAAAATCCGCGCCAGTGTCGTTCGGGTTGAATGGGTTGTAAATGGGGACGGTAAACACTCCCCTTGTCCAGATCGGCTGTGGAACCGAGGTCAACCTGACTGTGCCGGTACGGTCACGTAAGCCCTCGTAGTCGCCAAACAGAAACAATTTATCCTTGATGATCGGGCCGCCCAAGGTTCCCCCGAACTGGTTGCGCAGGCGAAATGGCTCGTCGCCGCCGGTCTTGTTGGAGAAAAAATTGGTCGCGTCCAGAGAACGGTTGCGGTGGAACTCGTAAGCCGATCCGTGCAGAGCGTTGCTTCCGGATTTGATCACTGCGTTTATGACCGCGCCTGCGCTTCGGCCGAATTCCGCGCCGTAGGCGTTCGTCTGGATCTTGAACTCCTGGAGCGCATCGATGGAGGGTTGTACGATCTGGGTGTTACCGCCGCGGAAGGAATTGGAATAAGAAGTGTTATCCACGCCGTCCAGGAGAAAGGCATTTTGGAACGCGCGGTTGCCGTTCACGTTGAAAGCGCCCTTAAACCCGATGGATTGCAGTCTGGGCGTCGCGGGCAGAACGCCGGGAGACAACTGCGCGAGCAGATTGTAGTCGCGTCCGTTGAGTGGCAGCTCGACAATTTTGCGTGAATCGATTACGGCGCCACGGCCGGATGTCTCAGTTTCGAGGAGGGAAGCCTCTGCGGATACTGTGATTTGTTCCGCCACGTCGCCCACATGAAGCGTGATATCCACGCCCGCGGTCTGATTCACTTGCAGCGTTAGACCTGAATTGACGAACTTTTTGAAACCGGATCGCGCCGCTGAAATTGCGTAACTCCCAGGCCGGAGACCAGGCAGGAAGTAGCGGCCTCCCTCATTCGTGACCGTGCTGGTTGCCACGGAGGTGTCCTGGTTAGTCACTGAGATCACAACCTGTGGCAAGAGAGAGCCGCTCGTGTCAGTGACGGTGCCCGTAATATTGGCGGATTCCGACTGCGCCCGCAGACAGCTCACAAGGAGAAGACTTACGACGATCCATCTCTTCATATACCCACCTTGATGAATTCCAGCCTGATGCTGGACTAAGGGTTTCGATACAGAGTTTCAAAGCGGGATCCACCGGCAATTTCTGTGTCTACCGCTCAAAATAGGTTTCATCAAGCCGCGTTCGACTCTATCGGCCTTGAGAGCAGGTTTACCTGACTCTCTACAGTCAACAGCCCGGAAGACGAACAAAATGGCTCAAGAAAATCTGAATTCGTCGCACAGCGGGTATGGCATGATCTGCTGCAATCGGCCGATCTGGCCGTTCCGATTCGTGCCGCTCGGATCCCTATCGCCCCCGGATCTATCAACGGCAGTGCAGATTACCGATTAGCTTCGTCAGGCCGGGAGAGTTCGCGGAGCAGCCACACACGCGCGAATTCCCAATCCCGCTTGAGCGTCGCGGGTGAGACGCCTAGAACCTCAGCGGCCTCAGCTTCAGTAAGACCACCAAAGAACCGGAGTTCGACCGCTTGAGCAGCGCGGGAATCGAGTTGCTCCAGCTTTTGCAGAGCCAGTTCAAGATCGAGAACGTCCGGTTCCATCTGCCGGCCCAGGCCGTTCAACTCGCTCAAGGATAGTCTGACCCTACGGCCCCCACGCTTCATCGCTTGGCGATCTCTCGCATGATTAACCAGGATGTGCCGGATCTGCTGTCCCGCCAATGCGAAGAAATGGACGCGATCCTGGCATTGAACCGGTTGAGACGTAAAAAATCGCAGAAACAGTTCATTCACGAGCGCGGTGGCCTGGAGCGTATGATCGCGACGCTCGCTACGCATGTAGTGAGCCGCCAGACGCCTGAGTTCGCCGTTCGCGCGCGTCCACAACTCCTCCGCGGCTCGCGGCTCCCCTTCACGCCAGCGCACCAGCAGCCTCGTCAGGTCGTGGGAGTTCTTCATCAGCATCGGCACCAAGCGTCTGAATCTTAGCCTCGCGCGGTTCGTGGACAGCATATCCTATAACGCGATCGGGTTATCATGTGATCTCCGGGAGGTGGCTGAATGACGCCGGACCGATACCGGCAGATTCGAAACCTATACGAAGCGGCGCTGGAGCGCGGTGAGGGCGAACGAGCGGATTTCATTCAGGAGGCGTCCCGAAACGACACCGATCTCCAGACTGAAGTGC
>DASRHX010000951.1:0-9750 GCA_035650295.1 Bryobacteraceae bacterium
TTGGAACCGGGATCTGTTTTGGATCGAATGTGCTACACTTTTTGGTAGGCGGTGCCTACCACGCACAGCCAAGAAGTTGCAACCCTCGAACCTGTGAGCGCGTCCCAGAAAATGCGCAGGCTGGTGAGCCCTGTTTAGGGGCAAGTCCGGGGACAGGAGTGGGCGGGAAATGAGAGCGATGATGGTTGATTCGCAAGGTACATCAACCCACACGGGGAAAAGCAATATGGAAACCCGGCATGATACGTTTGCCATCGATGCAGACCAGCACTTGCGACGCCTGCTCGATGCCGAGAAAGCCGATAAACCCTGGTTTGTCACGATTTTCCACGACATCAAAGAATACTTTTTTCCGCCCCAGCTTCCGCCGCTCGAGGTGACGTCGAAACCGGTCCCCGTGAAGGACATTTGGGGCTTTTCCGGCGGCAAAGGGAAGCATGCCGGTCTTTCGTCGATGTTGATTCACGGTGGTCTCCTGGGCCTGGCACTATTGGTTGGCACAAACCCAACCGTGCAGCAGGTGGTGAAAGATCAGGTGACGCTGATCGCGCCGGACATCGACCCATACCGCCCGACTGCCAAACCGAAAGCCCAGCAGATGGGTGGCGGTGGTGGCGGCGGCGACCGTAGTCCGGTTCCCGCGAGTAAAGGTAAGCTGCCGAAGATTGCGCCGAAACAGTTTGTGCCGCCCACAGCAGTGATCCGCAATCAAGACCCCAAGCTGGTCATGGAACCGACGATCATCGCGCAGCCGGACGCGCCGCTTCCGCAGTTGAATGCAGCCGTTCTGGGTGATCCGTTGGGCAAAATTGGTCCGCCTTCGAACGGAACTGGTTCGGGCGCCGGAATCGGCTCGGGCAAGGGCGGCGGTGTTGGCAGTGGTACCGGCGGTGGATTTGGACCGGGTAGCGGCGGCGGTGTCGGCGGAGGCGCCTACCGGATTGGCGGAGGCGTGAGTGCGCCCTCGCTGATCTACAAAGTAGAACCGGAGTATTCCGAAGAGGCGCGGAAAGCCAAATTCCAGGGCGCCGTCCTGCTGTCGGTAGTGGTGGACGAGAAGGGCAATCCGAGGGACATCAAGGTCATTCGGCCGCTTGGACTAGGGCTAGACGAGAAAGCCATCGAAGCGGTGCAGAAGTGGCGATTCCGGCCCGGCATCCTGCAGAACAAGGCAGTGCCCGTGCAGGCAATGATTGAAGTGAATTTTAGATTGCTGTAATCGCGCACACCTGCGCGCCCGACGCCGCTAACTCAAATCCGACAACTGGCTGAGGACTCCATTCGAATCTCCAATGGAGCCCGGCCGGACACCCATGCGATCGAGCATGCTCATATACAAGTTCGTGAGCGGGGTTTCGCGCGCATAGCGGATGTGGCGGCCGGATTTGAGAGTTCCCGCGCCGCCTCCGGCGAGAACTATGGGCAGGTCGTGGTGCGTGTGGCGGTTGCCATCGCTGATGCTGCTGCCGTAGGCCACCATCATGTTGTCGAGCAGCGTTCCGTCGCCGTCGGGGATCGTGTCAAGCTGCTGCAACCACCAGGCGAATTGGGCAACGTGATACTCGTTGATCTTGGTGATCTTTTCGATCCAATCCTGATTTAGACGATGGTGCGTGAGGCCGTGGTGGCCTTCGCTGACGCCGATTTCACGGTAGGGCCTGTTGGAACCTTCGCGCGCCATCATGAAGGTGGTCACGCGGGTGAGGTCGGCGCGGAAGGCGATGGTCATGAGGTCGAACATGAGGCGCGAGTGTTCGGCGTAGTTGTCAGGGATGCCTTCGGGTTTCTCCATCTGCGGCAGAGGACCGGCGTTCTTGGCGGCGCGTTCGGCGTTCTCGATGCGCAGTTCGATTTCGCGGACGCTGGAGAGATACTCGTCGAGCTTGCGGTTATCGGTGGGACCGAGTTTCGCCTGCAGGCTGCGCGTGTCTTCGATCACATAATCGAGGATCGACTTATTGAGCTGCTCGCGGCGCACGCGGGCTTCGGGCGACTCAGAAGGATCGGCGTTGCCAAACATGCGTTCGAAGACCAGGCGTGGGTTGATCTCGGGCGGATTGGGCGTGGTGTTCGAGCGCCAGGAGATGTTGTTCGAATAGGCGCAGCTATAGCCGGAATCGCAGTTGCCGGCCTGACGGCCCCCTTCGCAGCCGAGTTCGAGCGAAGCGAAGCGCGTATCCGTGCCGATGGCGTTGGCGGCAATCTGATCGGCCGAGATGCCGAGGCTGATATCGGCGCCGGCGGTTTTGCGCGGATGGACACCGGTGAGGAAGGTGGAGGCGGCGCGGGCGTGGTCGCCGGGGCCATCGCCGAGAGCGCGGCCGGTGTTGTGGGTGAGGCCGCTCAACACGAGCATCTTCTTGCGCATCGGCTCCAGCGGCTTCATGATGCGCGGCAGATCGAATGCGGCGCCGGTGACCTTGGGCGACCAGTCCTGCATGATGATGCCGTTGGGGACGTAGACGAACGCAAGGCGGCGCGGGGTTTTCCCGGCGAGCGTCGCGGGGGCGGCGAAGGCAGGCATCATCGAGTCGAGCATCGGCAGGGCGACGGCCGTGCCGAATCCGCGCAACAGAGCGCGCCGCGAAAGATGTTTACGGCTGATCATGTTTCCTTCCCCCATCGCCGCGCCTCATTTGAAACGCAGGGCTCTCAACGATTTCCTTCATCATACTTCCCATTCGATACTGATTCAACGCGACGGCCTTGGCGATGCGGCGGAGTTCGGGCTTGTCGTAGGGTTCGAGGCCGCGGCCAAGGGCGTAGGTCATGAGCTTTTCGGCGAGGGCGAGCGTGAAGGAGTCCTTTTCGCCGAGCAGAATTTGCTTAAGTTCGGCGGGTGAGTTGAACGTGCGATCACCGGGCAGGCGGCCCGCGGCGTCGATGGGGAACGTAGCGTCCTTTTCGCGCCAGGCGCCAATAGCATTGTAGTTTTCGAGGCCGAAACCGAGGTTGTCCATGCGCTCGTGACAGACGGCGCAGGCGGGGTCGGTGCGATGGCGCTGCATCTGCTCGCGCAGGCTCATCTCTTTGCCGATGGTCTTCTCATCGAGTACGGGCACGTTTGGCGGCGGCGGAGGTGGTGGCGCGGCGAGGAAATTTTCGAGCACCCACAGGCCGCGCAAAACAGGCGACGTGCGCGTGGGGTATGACGTAACGGCGAGAATGCTCGCTTGCGTGAGAACGCCTGAGCGCTGAACGCCATCGAGCTCGACACGGCGGAAATCCTTGCCGGTGACGCCCTTCACGCCGTAGTGGCGGGCGAGGCGTTCGTTGAGATAGGTAAATTTGCCGTCGAGGAAATCGGTGATGGGGCGGTCTTCGCGGACGATTTCGGAGAAGAAGAGAATCGTCTCCTTATACATGGCTTCGCGGAGGGCGCGATCGAATGTAGGGAAGACCCTGGGATCGGGGCGGAGGCTGTCGACGTTGCGCACTTCGAGCCACTGTCCGGCGAAGTTTTCGGCGAAAGCAGCGGCGCGGGCATCGGCGCGCATACGGGCGACTTGCCCTTCGAGTACGCCGGGCTTGCGGAGTTCGTTGCGCTCGGCAAGCGAGAGCAATTCTTCATCGGGCATGGAACTCCAGAGGAAGTAGCTGAGGCGCGAGGCAAGCTCGACGTCGGAAATGGAGACAGCGACGGTGGGGTCAGTGGGTTTGGGGTGTTGTTCAATCCGATAGAGGAAGTTCGGCGAGACGAGGACGGCTTTCAGAGCGAATCCGACGCTGGCATCGAAATTGTCGCCGGCCGCGCGGGCCCGGGCGAAGAAGCGAGTGAGCCGCGCGACTTCCTCGCCAGTGACGGGGCGGCGCCAGGCGCGGCGGGCAAAGTTGGCGAGGATGCGCGAGGCGCAGTCGGGAGTGCCGTCGGTGCAGAGAAAGATCTTGCGATACTGCGGCGAGGGCTCGGGCGGCAAGGGGTTGTAGGGACCGCGAATTTCGAGGTTATCGAAGAAGAATTCCGAGTTGCCGGTGAGGCCGTAGTCGGACTGAAGGCCGGCAGCGACCTCATGAAGGCCGCCGGGGATGTGGGCCTTCACATCGAAGTGGCGGGTGGCGATGCCCGCTTCGAGCGGGATCGTTTTGATGATTATGCCGTCGACCAGGACGTGAAGTTTGTAGTACTCCAGCGTCTGGCCCTGGCGGAGCTTGAGGTTCACGCGCAGCTCATAGTCGGCTTCGGTGGGGAAAGTGTGGCGCACGGCGAAGGCATCGTCGAGGAGAGGTACGGGGGATTTTTCCGGTTTACCGGCCTTTTCGGGTTCGTAGCGGTCCATGGTGGCACGCTTGGGCGCTTCGCGCGGGAGTATGGCGCGAACGGCTCGATCCGCGGAGGAGAGGTAGCGCTCCATGAGAACGGGTGAGAGGGTGAGGACATCGCCGTTGTTGTCGAATCCGTAGCCGGAATCGTCGACCGGAAATTCGTCGGCGGGACGAAGGTCGAGGCCGATTAGGTCGCGGATGGTGTTGTTGTATTCGGAGCGGTTGAGGCGGTGCGCGGTGACGCGACCGGGGTCGACCGGACGGGCCTTGTCCTGCGCGGCAAGGCGCGATTCGAACCAGGCGAGGACGGGCTCCTTCGCTTCCGCTTTGGGTTGCGGAAGGGGCTTGGGCGGCATCTCGCCTGCCTTTACTTTGCGGATGACCTTCTCCCACAGCTCGTGCTCGGCCATGGCCTTTGACTCATCCAGAACAGCTTCGAGATCGAGGTTGGCCTGCTTGAGCTTCGTGCTGTGACAGGTGGCGCAATAGGTTTTGAGGAATGGGCGGACCCGCTCGGCGAAGACGGCATCGGCGGCCGCGAGGGGGAAAGAAGCGGTAAGAAGGCCGAAGATAAAAGCGAATCGCACGTCGCTTTGTATTCTACATTTGATAGATCAGGATTCACATGAGGACACTTCGTTGCGGAATTGCCGGGTGCGGTTTCTTCGCTCAATTTCATATTGACGCCTGGCGGCGGATGGAAGGCGTGGAACTGGTAGCGGCGGTGGATCCGGACCTTGCGCGCGCGAAAAAAGCCGCGCCGAAGGCATATGCGATGCTCACGGAGATGCTCAATGCGGAGCAGTTGGACATCGTCGATATTGCGACGAGGCCGGAGACACACGCGGCGCTGGTGAAAGAGTCACTCGGACGGGGTGTGCCGACGATTTGCCAGAAGCCGTTGGCGCCGACATGGGCAGAGTCAAAGGAGATCGCGGCGTTGGCGGCGAGTGCGGGCGTGCCGTTCATGGTGCATGAGAACTGGCGTTGGCATCCGTGGTATCGCGAGGCGCACCGGCTGATTCAAGCAGGCGCGATCGGGAAGCCGATAACCTACTGCTTTCGCGCGCGGAAGCGGGATGGGTTGGGCGCGGAGCCATATCGGGATCAACCATATTTTCGCGAGATGCCCAGGCTGCTGATCTATGAGACGTTGATTCATCCGATCGACACCGCGCGGCTGCTGTTCGGCGAGGTGACCGATGTTTACTGTGACACGCGGCGGCTGAATACAGCGATTGTGGGGGAGGATCTAGCGTATTTGCTGCTGTCGCATGAGGGCGGGTTGTTAGGGTCAATTGACGGGAACCGGTTCACCGAAGGCGGCTACTACGTGCCGCGCGACGGATCGCCGCCGCTGGGCGAAGCGACGTTCGAAGGTGAGGACGCCATGTTGACGTTGACCAACGACGGGCACTTGTTGCGTAACGGGGAGATCGTCTGGCAGAACGACGTGCACACGGGCTATCGCGGCGATTGCGTGCTGGCGACGCAGCGGCATTTCGTGGATCACCTGCGAAATGGCACGGCGCTCGAGACCGGCGCGGCGGAGTATTTGAAGAGCGTGGCGGTGATGGAGGCTGCTTATTTAAGTGTGGAGAGAGGGGCGCGAGTGAAGTTGGAGGAGTTGATGGGCGGGATATCCTAAATCATGCGGCTAGGCGTGGATTTTGGAACCACGCGAATTGTCGTTGCGGCTGTGGATCGCGGCAACTATCCCGTCGTGACTTTCGATTCGCCCGACGGCGAGGCGTGGGAAGGATTTCCCGCGCTGGTAGCGGCGCGCGAGGGCGACGCGTTATACGGGTTTGAAGCGTGGCAGGCGCAGGAAGACGCGGACACGACGGTCGTCCGCTCGATCAAGCGGTTTCTGGCGGACGCAGGGCCGGAGACGCAGGTAAGCATTGGCTGGGGCACGTTCCGCATGCTCGACCTGCTGTGCGGGTTGACGGATGCGCTGCGCGCGGCGTTGATCGAAGCCAGCAGCCTTTCGCTGAAAGCCGGCGAGCCGCTGGAAATCATGCTGGGCGTGCCGGCGAACGCCAATGGCAACCAGCGATTTCTCACTGTCGAGGCATTCCGGCGGTCGGGTTTTGAAGTGATCGGACTGTTGAACGAACCGTCGTCGGCGAGCATCGAATATGGCCAGGCAATCCGCGCGAAGGCGGGCGCGACTCGCGACTCGATCATCGTGTACGACCTGGGCGGCGGAACGTTCGACGCATCGCTCGTAGAGATGGATGCGCAGCGGCATGAGGTATTAGCGAGCGAAGGGATTCCCACGCTGGGCGGGGACGACTTCGACGATATTCTGGCCGAGATGGCGCTGGATGCCGCGGAGCTGGATGACGCCGCGCGCGAAGGGCTAACGCAGGCCGAAGTGTTCCGGCTGCACGAGGAGTGCCGGCTGAAGAAAGAAGGGCTGCATCCGAACACCAAGCGCTTGACGATTGATTTAGACAGCGTGCGCGAGGGATGGCCAAGCGTGCAGGTGCCAGTGGCGGATTTCTATGGACGGTGCCAGTCGATGATCGATGAGACGGTGCATGCCGTGGCGGATTTGCTGCACGGGCGCGAGGCGACTGTGGAAGGCGTTTACGTAACAGGTGGGTCGAGTGAACTGCCGATGGTGTCGCGCGCATTGAAGGAGAAGTTCGGGCGGCGCGTGAAGCGGTCGGCGTATCCGCGCTCGGCGACCGCGATTGGACTGGCGATACAAGCCGACTCACAGGCGGGCTATCAACTGCGCGAGAAGTTCACGCGCAACTTTGGCGTGTGGCGCGAGGCTGAAGGCGGGCGCACGATGGTGTTCGATCCGTTGTTCTTGAAGGGCACACCGCTACCCGCGCCTGGCGAGCCGCCATTGCGAGTGACTCGCACATATTATCCGGCGCACAATATCGGCCACTTCCGGTATTTGGAGTGCAGCCACACGGGCGAAGATGGGCGACCGGCGGGTGAAGTGATGGTGTGGGACCAGATTCTGTTTCCTTTCGATGAAACGCTGCGCGACGTTGCGGACTTGACGGGATCGCCGGTCATGCGTCTGGAATGGGCGCCGCCGCGCGAGGTGCGCGAAGAGTACTCGTGCGACGCGAGTGGAGCGGTGTCAGTGCGCATTTCGAACGTAACATCGGACTATGAACGCGACTACCGGCTGGGGCGATGGTCGGTACAGCAAGCGCCGCTGGTGCCGGCACGCAAACGGCGCACCCCTAAGACCGCGCGCGCTACCTGATTCTTTCCTATGAGCGAAATCCTAAAACCATCGTTGAACTGGTTGCTTGTGTTTGTGCCCGTGGCCGTGTGGTTCAAACATTCCTGGCCGGAGTCGCACACGACAATTTTCATTTGCGCCTGCCTGGCGGTGCTGCCTCTGGCGGGTTGGCTGGGAAGAGCGACCGAGCACATCGCCCTACACACGGGCGAAGGGATTGGCGGGTTGTTAAACGCGACGTTCGGGAACGCGGCGGAGCTGATCATCGCGCTCATCGCTTTGCAGAAGGGCATGTTCGACGTGGTAAAGGCGTCGTTGACGGGCTCGATTATCGGCAACGTGCTGCTGGTAATGGGCGCATCGATGCTGGTGGGGGGGTTGAAGTATCCGACGCAGAACTTCAACGCGGTTGGGGCGCGCTCGCAAGCGACGATGCTGATATTGGCATTGATCGCACTGATCGTACCGGCGGGGTTTCATTACCTGGGCGGGGCCGAGGCTCTGTTGAGGGAGGGCGATTTAAGCCTGGAGATCGCGATCGTTCTGCTCGTGTGCTACGCGCTCAGTTTGTTCTTCAGCCTCCGCACGCACCACCATCTGTTCAAGGGGAGCGGAGACGTGGAGGCGCAGCATGGCGTGGCGTGGAGCATGACCAAGGCGCTGGCAGTTCTGGCGGGAGCGACGGCGCTGATCGCATGGATGAGCGAAATTCTCGTGGGCGCGGTGGAACAGACGGCGCATTCACTGGGGATGACGAGCGTGTTTGTGGGCGTCATCGTAGTGGCGATCATCGGCAACGCAGCCGAGCATAGTACGGCGATTCTGATGGCGAGAGACAACCGTATGGATCTGTCGTTGGGGATCGCAATTGGATCGAGCATTCAGATTGCACTGTTCGTAGCGCCGCTGCTGGTGGTTGTGAGCTACTTCATTGCGCCGAGGCCGATGGATCTGGTGTTCACTCCGGCCGAAGTGATGGCCGCCGTGATCGCCGTCGTGATCAGCGCACAGATCGCCAGCGACGGGGAATCGAACTGGTTTGAAGGTGTGCAGTTGCTGGCCGTATATGTCATCCTCGGCATTGCTTTTTACTTCCTTCCGGAGAGTGTGGCGAGTCACAAATGAAGACGCTTGACCTGATCGCGGCGCTTGCCTCAGCCGAAGTGTACGACCTGGGGCAGCCTTACTTCGTGGGTATTCCGAGGCACCCCAACCATCCGCCTTACCTGTACAGCATGACGAAGCGGCATGGAGATCTCGTGACCCCGGGCGGGACAAGTTCGGCCGCGGAATCGATTGCGATGGGCACGCACGTGGGGACGCATATCGATGCCCTATGTCACTTCTCCTGCGGCGGCGTGCTGTTTGGCGGGCACAAGGTGGACGGGTTGCAGAGCACGACAGGAGGCATGCAGAAGCATGGCGTGGATCAAGTGACGCCCATGCTGCGCCGAGGGGTGTTGCTGGACATTGCCGGACAGCAGGGCGTGGAGGCGTTGCCGAAGGAGTTCGCGGTTACACCGGAAATGTTCGAGCGCGCGGAGCGCGATGCCGGCGTGAAAGTGCAGGCTGGCGACGTGGTGTTGATCCGCACCGGCTGGGCAAACTATTGGAGCGACGATCACCTGTTTTTGCGGCATACCGAGCCGGGGCCGGAGCTGGCTGGCGGAAAGTGGTTGAGCGAGCGCAAAGTGTTCGCGGCAGGGTCAGACACGATCTGTTTTGAGCGCGTGCCCTCACAAGATATGCCCGTGCACGTCCATCTGCTGGTGGAAAACGGCATCCACATCCTGGAGGCGTTAAATATGGAAGCGCTGGCGCGCGAGGGAGTGCACGAATTTCTGTTCGTTGCCGTGCCAATGAAGATTCGTGGAGGAACGGGCGCGCCGGTGCGTCCGCTGGCGATTCGCACGAGGGAGTGATCATGCGATTTGTACTGGCAGCCGTGCTGGCGGCGTTGTGTGCGTGCTCGATCCCGCCCAAGGCGAACGAACCAAAAGCGGGAGCGACGACGCAGCAGAGCGCCGCATTTGTGAGGTTTGTCGATGCGTACTTCGATGCGGCGAACGCCTGGAACCCGACGAACGCGGTGTCGAACGGATTTCACGAATACGATGGGCGGATCGAGGACCGGTCTGCCGCGGCTCACGAGGCGCGAATCGCACTACTGAAGACGCAGAGCGAAGAGTTGGCCGCGCTCCGCCGGCAGGCGCTCGCGCCGGAGGAGGCGATCGACGCCGAGTTGATCGAAAGCGCGATTCAGTCGGAGT
>DASRHX010000952.1:0-3946 GCA_035650295.1 Bryobacteraceae bacterium
GCTCTTTGCCGCGTTCACGCACCTTCACCTGTGCGAACTTTCGCCCGTCACTCACCGGCATCGTAAACTCGGATTCCTTCGGACGCCCATTGGAGCGAAGTTCCGCGAGGGCGCTGATGACGTCGTGCACGCAGCCGGGTACCTCCAATTCCGTCGTTCGCACGGTCTGGTTCTTCAATTGATCCACTTCCACATAGGAACTCTTACCGGGCTTGGCGGGAAATGTCGCCCTCGCTTCATTGCGCCTCTTTCCCTCTTCGATCTTGAACAGGATCGACTCCGAGCATTGGCTCCCGCCGCGAAACTGAACGCGATAGTCGTCGTTCACGCGGTACAGGCTCGACACCATGCCGACTGTTTGAAGCGTCATGTGCGCGCCCGTTGGCGAGTAGGAGAGGACGATGTTGCCCGCATGCATCAGCCGCCATTCTGCCTTGTACCGAAACACTTCGCCGGCGTTTGCGGACCATGCTGCGAATATGAATACGAGTAGCGCTCTCATAACTCCAGCAGGTGCCCGAACTCGTAAGGGTCCAGGCCCATCCGCTCCATTTGGCGGGGAATTTCACTGCGCAGGGCTTCCGGGGTGACCTTGATCCAGGCCTCTACCACCGTGTTTGTGTTCACGCGGGAGCGTCCTTCGCTCTCGGCCAACGCTTCCGCTTCGGCTCGAAAGGAGCCTTCAATCTGCTGCCTCACCGGCAGCGGAGTCGACAACAGAATCTGCTGCAGAAGATCTTCACTTGCGTCGTTCCAATCCATCGGCATCTATGTTAACAGTAGAGTTTGCAGCGCCACTCTGCCCTGATTCCACTTTCGCAGCAACATCACAACGGCCTCGCCCTTTGTGTGATGGCTTCCCGCAGCCTCGCTCAGGATTCCTCGTCTGAGAACGTGTCCACTTGGTGCGCCCGCGCCGTGGATCGCTTCGATTTGGAACTGAGGAATCACTTCGAAATGGAGGAGGAGCTTCTCTTTCCCGCTCACCCGGGTTCGCTAGCCGATCAGCTCATAGCCGAACATCGCGCAATGGAGGTGCTCGTGGCTCGATTGCGTTCCACGCCCGCGCGGGACGTGCTCGATGAATTCCTCGAACTGCTGCGCCGCCACATCCGGTTAGAGGAGAATGAATTCTTCGAGTCCGCGCAACGCAGTATTCCCGCCGCCCAGCTGCAATCCATCGGCGAAGAAATCGACCGGCGCGCCGTCCGAATCTGCCTATGAATCAAGTTCTATTGGAATCTCATCTTCCCGGATTCGAGCTCGTATCGCGCGGGAAAGTTCGCGATGTCTACGCTGTAGGCCGCGATCTGCTCATCGTCGCTTCCGACCGCATCTCGGCATTCGACTACATTCTCGCGACCGGCATCGAAGACAAAGGCCGTGTGCTGACCCAGCTCTCCATCTTCTGGTTCGACTTCCTGAAAGATCTGGTTCCAACCCACTTTCTTACCGCCGATGTAGACCTGTATCCGGAAGCGTTACGCGCACATCGCGATCAGTTGGATGGCCGTTCAATGCTGGTGCGGCGCGCTGAGATGATCGACGTCGAGTGCGTGGCACGCGGCTATCTGTCCGGTTCCGGCTGGAAAGACTACCGCGCCACGGGTTCAGTATGCGGCATTTCGCTACCCGCTGGTCTGCGCGAAAGCGACCGGCTTCCCGAGCCGATCTACACACCCGCTTCCAAGGCCTCCACCGGTCACGACGAGAACATCAGCATGGAAGAAGTGGTCCGGCGCGTCGGAGCGGAAACCGCCGAACGCCTTCGCTCCCTCACGCTCGCCATCTATTCCAAAGCCGCCGCCTACGCCATCACTCGCGGCATCATCCTTGCCGACACGAAATTTGAATTCGGTTTCGTCGACGGCATTCTCACTTTGGGTGACGAGGTACTGACACCCGACAGTTCCCGCTTCTGGCCCGCGGACCGCTACCAGCCAGGACACGCGCAGCCCTCTTTCGACAAACAATACGTGCGCGACTACCTGGAGAGCATCCGTTGGAATAAACAGCCGCCGGCCCCCGGATTGCCTCCTGAAGTTGCCTCCAGCACCAGCGGCAAATATCGCGAGGCATACCGCATTCTCACGGGGAAGTCATTGTGAACTGGCTCGACCTTGTTCTCGGACTGATTCTGATCGTCTCCATCGCGGCCGGGTTCTCGCGCGGATTCACACGCACCATCCTCGGTCTCGGAGCCTTCATTTTCGGGTTATTGCTGGCGTGCTGGCTCTACGGTTCGGTGGGCTCGATCTATTCCGATTACGTGAGCCACCGCACGATCGCGAATTTCCTGGGCTTCGTTTCCGTGTACGCCGTCGTTGGTATTGCCGCCGCGTTGGTTGGCTGGGCGCTGGTGAAGTTCTACAAGACGGTTGGCCTGAGCTGGCTCGACCGGTTGTTGGGTGGCGGCATCGGCCTTGTGCGCGGCTTCATCGTTGGCTCCGTGCTCATCATGGTCCTCATGGCGTTCACGCGTAATCCGCCGCCTGACTCGGTCGTCAATTCGCGTCTGGCGCCGTACATGGTGGACGGCGCCCGTATGCTCTCCTGGATTGCCCCGCGCGAGTTGCGCGACGCAGTGAGCCAAAGCTACACGAAGGTGCGGGACATGTGGAAGAAGAACGTCGAGGAGCGGCTCAAGTCGCTCCCGAAGGAAGCCTTTTGAGCGGCGGCGTACGTTTTCCCGCAATCGATTTGGCTGTTTTCGATCTCGACGGCACGCTGATCGATTCCAAGCGCGACCTAGCTGAATCCGTGAACGCCACGCTCAGTCATATGGGGCTTCCCGGGATCGATCACCGCACGATCGAATCCTATGTCGGAAACGGTGCGCCGGTACTGATGCAACGCGCTCTCGGTCAACATGCTTCAGACGACAACATCGAGCGGGCGCTCTCCTACTTTCTCGAGCACTACCACGCGCACATGCTCGACTACACGGCGCTTTATCCAGGTGTTCGCGAGTCGCTCGAACAGGTGCACGAGGCCGGAATTCGGCTCGCCGTGCTGACCAATAAGCCAGTTCGAAATACTAAGGGAATTCTCGCCGGACTCGGCATTGTAGCTTTGTTCGATCGCGCCTACGGCGGCAACAGCTTTCCACAGCGCAAGCCCCATCCGATGGGACTCGAGGCCCTTATGTCGGAATTTTCCACTCCCTCCGTGCGCACCCTGATGATTGGTGATTCAGCTATCGACATTCGCACTGCCCGCAATGCCCAAGTTGCATCGGCCGGCCTTACGTACGGATTTCAACCCGAAACGTTTGAAACAGACCCGCCGGATTTCGTCTACGATGCCATGCTGCCGCTGGTAAAGGATATTCTGGCCGCCCGCTAGACGGAGCGCCTCACGCAGCTACGGCCGGTACCGTTCCCGCGCCTTCTTCGTAATCGGCCCGATCTCCACGCGGCGGATCAGGATTTCCGCTCCTTCGCTCTGAATCTGAATCTTGCCGGCCGATTGCGACGCCTGAGTTCCGTAGTTCACAACCTTGCCGTTCACCACGGCCGTGATTGTGTCGCCATCGCAAAGGATCTCGCTCGCGTTCCAACCGCCAAGCGGCATCTCCACATCGTCGGGCCCGCGGAACCCGATCGTGTCCTTCCAATCGGCCGCGCGGGCGTACCAGTTGATCCGCTTGCGGTCGGTGCGCACGGCCTTCGCGCCCTTCTTCCAATAAATCTGCCCGTTCGGCTCCTCGCGCACCTCGGCGGTCAGGAATGGCCGCTCGGCGCCGTTTACCAACAGAAAGTCGCCCGTTCCGCCTTCGATGATCTGGTACTCGATTGATTGATACCAATAGCCGCGGCTGCCCTCATCGGGTCCGATGCCATGAACGAGAATTCCCGAATCGCGTGCCTTGTCCACTCGCGGAGGGTATGTCTTGCCGCTCCACTTCCATTCCACTCGCAGGTGGTAATCGCGGTAGGCCTGTTTC
>DASRHX010000953.1:0-8838 GCA_035650295.1 Bryobacteraceae bacterium
GAGCTCGTCACGGCCGAAATGGTGTCGGGCAACTACTTCAGTGCGCTGGGAGTGAAGCCGGCCCTTGGCCGTGTTTTCAATTCCCGGGAAGACGACCAACTCTACAAGGGCCATCCTGTCGTCGCTCTAAGTTATGACTACTGGATAACGCGATTTGCAGGCGACCGTAACGTTGTCGGCAAGAAGGTTCTCGTCAATAGCTATCCCATGACGATCGTCGGCGTGTCGGCGCCGGGATTCAGCGGAGTGGATCCGGCGCGGTCACCAAAAATTCGCGTGCCCATCCAAATGCTGCCCATAGTGAATCCGGGTTGGGAACCCACGATTAGTTTCCGGCGTCTGCGATGGCTGCGTGTGTTTGCGCGGCTCAAGCCCGGCTACACAGTGGAATCGGCACAAGCCTCGCTTCAGGTGCTGTTCACTCAGATTCGCCAATATGAAGCAACGCTTCCCGAAGCCAAGGGCTGGCCGGCTAAAGAACGGGAGCGATTCCTCAAGGCAACGGTCGTCGTCGAGAAGGCGGCCACAGGCTACTCCCAGTTGAGAAACAGCTTCTCTACTGCGCTGATTGTCCTGATGTGCATGGTCGGGGTAGTGCTGCTAATCGCCTGCGCCAACGTCGCGAGCCTGTTGATCGCGCGAGCCGTTGCCCGGCAGAGGGAGATCGCGGTCCGGCTATCCGTCGGCGCCTCGCAAAGTCAACTGATTCGCCAGCTACTGGTCGAGAGCCTGGTTCTCGCCATGGCCGGCGGCCTGCTGGGAATTCTGCTCGCCGTGTGGATCACGAAGGGCCTGCTGAGCCTGCTGCCCACCGGCAACGCGGTGCTGATGCTCAGCGCCGCGCCGAATGGACGCATTCTACTGTTCAACATCGCGTTGTCGCTCCTTACCGGCCTGATCTTTGGTATCGCGCCCGCGTTCCGCTCCACGCGCCTGGATCTTTGGGGCACACTGAAGGACGCCGCGGGCTCGGTTGCGGGGACGAGCGGCGCCGTGCGGTTCCGCAAGGTTCTCGTTACCGCGCAGGTCGCCCTCAGTTTCCTGTTGTTGTTTGGCGCGGGGCTTTTCGTCAAGAGCCTACAGAACCTCAGAGACACGGACTCCGGCTTCACCAACATCGAGCATCTGGTGTCGTTTCGAGTAGACCCCAGGCTGAACGGCTACAACCTGCAGCGCGTCAAGCGTTTCCATCAAGAGCTGCTCGAAAACATCAGTTTGCTCCCGGGAGTGCAGTCCGCCGGATACGCCCGTGCCGCCGTGCTCACGGGTGGTGCGTGGGGCGACGGCATGTTGGTGGAGGGACACGTTGCCAAAGAAGGCGAGAACACCGACGCGATGATCAACTTTGTCTCGCCGGGATATTTCCGAACTATGGGAGTTCCACTGCTCGAGGGCCGGGATTTTGATGAACGGGACATCAGGGGAACAAAGCCTGTCTGCATCGTCAATCGAACGTTCGCCGAGCATTACTTTCCCGGCCGCAGGGCTATCGGCTGGCACGTGGGAAGCGAAATTCTACGGGGCGGAAAAATCGACATGGAAATCGTCGGGGTCGCACAAAACGCTCTTTACAACGGGCCGCGCGAAGGCTCGCGGCGGCAGGTGTTTTTCGCGGAGCCTCAGGAAGGCTATTTGAGTGGGCAAACCTTTTACGTTCGAACGAATCTCGACACAAATCAAATGTTCGGCGCGATCCGCCAAGCGGTGAAGAAGCTGGATCCTCAGGTGGCGGCGTCCGAGGTGCGCACGCTCGATTCGCAACTCGATCAAAGACTGCTCACCGAACGGTTGATCGCGATGATGTCGGCGGGCTTTGGTGCGCTGGCGACTCTTCTGGCCTCGATCGGACTCTATGGCGTAATGGCCTTCGTCGTCGTCCGGCGAACGAAAGAGATCGGTGTGCGCCTGGCCCTCGGCGCCCTGCGCGGCTCCGTCGTTTGGCTGGTAATGAAGGAAGTTCTGCTGCTCCTTGCTTTCGGCCTCGCCGTGGGGATCCCAGCGGCGCTGGCGCTGGGCCGCTACATTTCGGCGCAGCTTTACGGCGTCCAGGAAAACGATCCCTGGGTCGCCGGCATCGCGGTGATTCTGCTGTCTCTCATAGCAGCGATGGCCGGGTTGGTTCCGGCTCGGCGGGCCAGCCGCATCGACCCGCTTCACGCGCTGCGTTACGAATGATCTCGGCCTAACTGCGCGTGTTTCGGTCCTGCTGCCCGCGATCACCAGCGTGTAAAACTAAGTTGGCTCGCCCTTGAGTTGTGGCGCGGTTCCCTTTGCGAGTCACGCAGAGTGCCGATTAAGGCGGCATCGCAACCGATGGCTGAATACGCGACGCATTTCCACTAAATCGTCGGCTGCGGCTTTGCAGCTATGAATGTTCGGGTCAACGGTAAAATAGAAGCCGGGAGGCTCCCGTCATCAACAGCCACCATAACGTGAAGATACTGGGCGGTATTCTCCAGGATTTCGACCTCCACCTGGTACTTTTTGGAATCGAGTTCAACCTCGTATGCCTGCAGATCATGCAATTCGGTGAGCAATTGCTCGCAGTCTTTAGCAGACCAGCGCCGCACTTCCAAGTCCAGCACCTTGCGCCACTCCTCCCGTCGACTCATATCGTTAGCATAGATGTTTTATGAAGTCCCCTTCTCCAGGATGCCGGCTGTTTTGGCGATCCAGATGGGCTCAGAATCTACCAAGTCTCGCGTGTTCCGCTTTCAGAACAAATTCTCGCCCGCTACAATTCCCCCGAGATTTCGTGCTACGTTCATCGCACGGTGGCTAGGGAGGGATTGGCTTGCGCCAAGGCTACAGAACGTGTTGAAACGGCCCGACGAGTGCTGGAAGAGAAGGTGGAGAGCCTTCGTCGAGCGAGGATCACAGCCTGCAAAGCCGGGCTCTCGCGCCCGCACTTGTGGGCCCGGCTCTCGTCCGCGATGCGCGAGTGTGCGCAAGCAACGCTCACCTACCGGAACGCTCTGATTGCCGCCGGTGACAACAAGAATTCGCGCCCGGGACGATCCGCGCGGTCGTAACCTATCGCTCATCATGCGTGCGCCGCGCCCGCATAACCCGCCACGCGGTCACGAGCCTTTGCATGCGGTCCGTCGTGGGCATATCATCGGTGACCTCGCAAGCGCGGCGGTATTCGTCGAAGCGCTTGGTGAGATCATAGATGCTCAGGGCCTTCAACTCGCGCCGAAGCTGCTCGATGGCCTCAGCCGAGAGCGAGAAATCGTGAAACCGAGGCAGTGGGCTGGACATAGTGTAAATATTATCACTATCGCGATTCCAGCCGGTCCGGTGGGCTTACGCCGCCGCGATTGCGAAGCTGCGGTCGAAGAAGTCGAAGGTGAAGAAGAGGGGGCAAGTGAGGCGACTGCCTGAAACTGATCCGTGTGTAGTGATTTGACAACTCACAGGCAGGAGTTGCCCTTGGCGATCCGAAGGACCTAGAAGCGTCCGTACCGTAGCCGGTAGATGAGAAGGAAAAGGACTGCGCCTGCAATCAGCGCTGCCAGTGGAGAGGGAAAGTAGATGCTGAGGCTTCCAAGAATCGCCGCAATCCCCAAAATAAAAACGTCGGTTAGGATGCTCGTCGATCCAATACGCCAAATCGATTTCCAGATCATACTGCCTACTTCGCCCGCTTCTTAACCTGCTCCCGCTTCCATTGGCTTCCGCTTTGAGCCGATCGGCCTTTGAGACGGTGAGCACCGTGCGCAGCACGTTGCTCATCCTTCGCCGGGCATATCACCGGGAACGTTGGCGGCGGGTGCTGGCTTCATTCTGAGACCATCATAACGCCGGTTCCGCAATATGAAATGGCAAGCGGCGCGGGGTAGTGTCCTGATTCTGCGTTGATCAAAGAATCGCAGCCTTTAAGCATTCCTTATATCTATCGCCGATCAATCCTGCTACCATGAGACGCCGCCTAAAGAGCAAGTCCACCAAGGTTGATGGTTCACTCTTTCTCCGACAGAGAAGAGGACGCAATGTCCGAACCGCAAAGTTCCGCTCGGGAAACAGTTCCCGCGCGCAAGCACGTCGAGATTCTCATTGTCGAATCTGACTCCAGCGAAATCTATCTCACCGAAATGGCCTTTCGGGAAGCTGGCTTAACCAGTGGCCTGCGGGTCGTGAGGGACGGAGATGACGCGCTGCTTTATGTGAGGCGTCAGGGCAAGTATGCCAACGTCGCCATACCAGATCTGATCTTCCTTGATCTTTCCCTTCCACGCGTCGATGGGCTAACGGTCCTGAAAGAGATCAAGTCCACACCCTCCCTCATGCACATCCCTATCGTGGTCGCCAGCAACAGCCAAAACCCCGACGACGTCCGCGCCGTCTACGCTCTCAATGGGAATTGTTTCATTCGCAAACCGAGCGAACTCACACAGTTCTTGAGGTTCATCGAAACCTGCTATGAGTTTTGGGGGGCAATCGTTACATTCAGCCCACCACTGAGAACGTTTGAACAATCGAGCCGTGACGCCGAAGCCAGGGGGCTCTAACGTTTCAGGGAAGGCCGGCTGAATCCACTTCACATATGATCGGGCAAACAGCAACCGCTTTGATATTTTCTCGATTCGCCTCTGTCTCGCTCTCTCAGGGGGGGACGATCCCAGCGTTGCCGCGAACTGCTAAGTTAGTGGCGATCCCGATCCGGACCGTGCTGGCACGTCTCACATCGAACGAAAGAACGGTACACTTCGCCAGTGGTGCAAGCGACTTACGCGGCTAACGCTGTGCTTCTCGCGAAAGTGGGAGAATCTTCCTTCAGCACTGGTGCTCCATTTTGCTCACTACAATTTATGTAGGCAACATGACTCGCTGAACAAACTGACGCCAGCAATAGCAGCGGGAGTGACCGATCATATTTGGACGATTGAGGAATTGATTGGAGGCCAACGGTGAAGACGTTTATGCTCTTGAAGGCGCGCGACGGCAGTCCTGAGGAGAGGGTTGAAATAAGCGGAGTAGAGAGAGAGGAGAAAAACGGCTATTGGATCATCTGTGCAGAGGGAGAAGATCCGAAGTTCTTCGGTCTAGATCAATACGAGAGCATCGGGTTCGAGCCGAAGGTCTCTGGCTCATGACCACTCAATGACCCCACTACCCGGCGCGGCGCTGTGGCCAAAGGGCGCGCGGGGTGCGCCTCGGCAACGACCAGCGTGGGTAACGGAGACTAGTTCTCGCGAACGATAGTAAAGGAGCCAGGTCGTGCCGCCGGCCGCAGCACCCACCCGGAGTTCAGAGTGGCGCTCCAGCCGTCCCCCTGCAGGGTGGTCCCTTCGAGCGGCCCAGTAACGGGCACGGAGACTGTGGACCCATCGGCAGAGCGCAAGACGCGCCGTTGTTGGCGTTGAGCCGGCCCCATTGGGTGGAAATGGTGTAATTGCGAAAGAACACGGTACCGGCCCCCGGAATTCCGACGCTGCCGGTGGTGTCACTGGTACCGCTGCCCACGGGCATCGTCAGCACCGGCCCATCCACAAAGCGTCGACGCAATTCGGCGACGCGGACCTGCTGCGCCCGATCGCGTGCCTCCTCCGCCGTTCGCAGCGCTGCGCCGTCGTAGCGCGCCGCGGCCGCGGCAACATCGGCCGCCGGTGGCCTGTTGGTTGCCGAGGCAAGCAAGTCGCCAAGGTCCGAGGCGCCACGAAGCTGGCGACGCCATTCCGGCTTGAGGTCGTCCAGCAGCACACCGTAGGCGGGTCCGGACGCGGCTTCGAAATTTCCGACGAGGGACGGCTGCGATTCGCCTCCGGCGAGTTCTGACGCTGCGGCACGGCGGGCATCCGCGGGCGAATTGGCCCAGGCCGCGATGCCGGTGTAGGAGGCAAGCCCTTCGCGAATCTCGTCGCGCCGTTCGTTGTCCGCCGCGCCCGGAAACAGGCGCCGGCGCTCTCGCCTGAAAGCCAGCGCATCGGCGATTGCCTCGGCCCGGTCGCTCCCGCTCGACTCCACCGCCCGGCGGAGCGCCCGCCATTCGAGCCGCATCCAGACGCGCCCTTCGAGCGTATCGAGATGCTCGTTAAAGCCGTCGCTGTTTCCTTGCGTGAACTCCAGCTCGGGCTGAATGCGATGGAACAGCCCGTGAAGCATATTTTGCTGGCGTGCATTGGCGTCCGTGCCCGTGAGCATGAACAGGGGGAAGGCAAACCACCGCAACCCGCCCCATGAGACGGGGCCGTCCGCGAAACCAGGAAAGCGGGGTGGCTGCCCCTCGGGTTCCGGCCGGCTCGTGGCACGCGTTCCGGTCCTTTGGTCAAAGACCACCATCGGACCACAGAGCGACACACCCCACAGACGGCCCGCGTCCCGCTCGCAGAGCTTCGTGACTTCCTCGAACCATCGCTGGGCGAGCTGTGGTTGGACCTGGCCATCGGCCGCCGTTGCGGCGCCAAGCAGCGCGAACAGCGGCAGAGCGTGGAAATGGTACCGAATCTTCATCGCCCTCTCCCTTTTCTCTAACCATCGGCGCAAGCAAGGTGGGCCTTCCAATTGTAAGTGGGATTTACTTTCGATACGTACTGTCAGTCGGGAAGTTGGACAAATTCCGGACAGACGACTGTCATTTGGGGACGGTTGCGCCCAGGACGGCTTCGCACAGGCGGCGATTCAAGTCTGGCCGGAAACGCTTGTGGAGACTATTGGTCGCCCAAATGATGGTCACCTGGTCATCCGGGTAGTGAAACAAATGAGAAGCATAGGACGGCGCCCCACCACTTTTTTCTATCAGGCGACGCCCCGCGGCGTCCTTGCGCACATGCCATCCGTACCCCTCCTCCGGCCAAGGATGGAACATGATCCCCAGGCTCGCCTGGGACAGCACCTTGCCGGAGCGAAGGCCCTTGAATGCCATGTGCAGATCGGGAACCGAGATCATCAGGCCAGCTGCGCCGTGATCCCACGCAACGGGCTTGGCGCTCGACGTTGGCTCCGGGTCGTCCGGCGGCTTTCGATAGCCGAGCGCAAGGTTGGGCACCGTCTCGTCCCTGAAATAAGCCTCCCGCAACCCCAATGGAAGCAGAATCGCCTGACGAACGTAGTCGTTGTAGGAAGTCCCGGATACGATCTCGATAACGGCGCCCATGACGCCATATCCCGCGTTCGTGTACCTGTATTTCTCTCCCGGCTT
This sequence comes from Bryobacteraceae bacterium, assembly GCA_035650295.1. Lineage (GTDB taxonomy): Bacteria > Acidobacteriota > Terriglobia > Bryobacterales > Bryobacteraceae > JAFLBB01. Next base: position 7,142 of record DASRHX010000953.1, read on the forward strand.
CGATTCTGCCGGAGATGTGCGTATACCTTGAAGAAATGCCTCGCGGCTGTCACCGGGCGGCGAGGTTCCACGAACAACCAACCCGGCCTGGTGGAGCGCGAGGTGGTGGATCGTCGCGAGGTTCTTCGGGGGAGGAAGCGGGCCGATGTAGCGATCGAGCCGGTCCGACGTCCGCAGCTTGCCTTGTTCCTGCAGCTTGAGGATGGCTGCCGATGTGAACGGCTTCGTCAGAGACGCCATCTCGAATCGAGTATCGGGAGTGTTGCGAATCTTCCGGCGCCGGTCTGCGTAGCCATACGCCTGGAGAAACTCAACGGCGCCTTTCCGCTCCACGAGGACCACCCCGGAGAATCCTTCGGCATCGAAGTCGCGCATGATCGCTTGCAGCCGGGATGGAAGGCTCGCCGGGGCTTGAGCGATGAGGGGTATGAGTGCGCTGAGAAGCGCCAAGCACATGACAGACGGCTTAAGCATGTCTAGATGACAGTGAAAATCCGTGCCGGTTAGTGGAGTGGGCCCTAAAATCGGCACAATCTGCGACGTGCCGATTCGTTACACGCATCTCTGGTCTGTCGCTGGACCGTGCTCGGGAGTTTGGCCGAAAATGCGGCAATTTGTTGTTCATGTGTTAAGATCAGCCCGCTGGTGCGAAACGAAGGAGCGGAACCATGCCCCGAGCGTCACGTCAATCCGCTGCGAAGCGAGAGCTGGAGGCATCCGCGCCGCGCGTCGTCCCAGGCCCGAACAGCTTACCGGACCTGGCTTTGCAGTTTGTACCCTGCCTTGAGGACCTCGCCGCAACGCTCGGCCCAAACATCATCGAGGACGTGAAGAGCGGCATTAAGTCTCGCCTTGGCGAAGAGACCGACGTCCGGTATGCCTGCATCAATCTTGCGGGCACCCGTACCGGCACAATCGGCATCTGGACGACAAAGCCGGCGGACTTCGTCGCCGATCTTGTCCGCTCGGATTCCTTGAAATCGGTCAAACCGTTAAGCCGGGGTGGCAATTGCTGGATGTACGTCAACGCCAATTTTATGAAGCGCGAGCTCAAGAAGGACTTTGACACACGTCCACATCGTCTCTCGGCGGACGGGAAGCCGGACGAGAAAGGTCCCACTCACATTTTCGAGCCTTCGTTGTCGTTCGAACTTCCACGCACGGTGATCACCTCCGTCCCCGGCCTCGACGAGAGGCCTCGGCCAGACGTAAAATTCACACTCGAGCTGACTGACACGCTGAAGGTATCCAACCTCCAGATCAAATCCGACTTCAAGAGTAGTTTAGATACGCATACCGGATTGCTGAACTTCCTGACCGGCGCCGGCCTGATTCTCTTTTTCCCTGCCGGAATCGCCCTTCTGGTCCAACGCATAAAGGTCGGCCAGGCGGATCCGCCTGCCCTTAAGGCGGGCATCGGAGCGGCGGCGGCGCAGTTCTTCGTACCGCAGATTCTGGTGCCTGGCAGGAAAAAGGTCAGCTTGATCTATGACGATATCCAGGTGGATAAGACTGGCCTCAAAACAGCAGGGGCACAGCAAATCGACGACCGTTCTCCGGCCGTGCGGATTACCGGGCCGACGAACCTCAAGATTCGTGGCCAGAAGTTGGTGTCGGGCAAGTTTGATGCCGTGACTACCGACCTGCGCCCGGATCTCCAGTTTCGCTGGAGAGTGTCCACTGGGTTCACCTCCACC
>DASRHX010000954.1:0-5201 GCA_035650295.1 Bryobacteraceae bacterium
ACCAAGTCTCGCCAGCCTCTTCGAGGTACGGTGTGCCAATCAGTGCTCTAACATGGTCCGGGCTCTGACCAAGTCGAAGGCCGAGAACAGCCTCGCAATCGAACGGCCTCATTGCTGTATGAGAGCAAGCGCTCAACGCGAGGACCAATCCGGCGGCACAAACCAACTTCCTCATGTTCAGGGCCGTATCGCTTAGATTAGACACCTTTGGTTCGGGGGTTGTTCAGGCTCGACCACGTAGGCCAAAGTCCTCTCGGACAGCAACTTACGATTCCGTCGCTTCCGACGGTTGTGTTTCGACGGACTGGCCATTTGGAGAGGTCCGGCGTCTAATTCCGTATGCCGCGCCCAAGCCGTGCTCGACGGCCGCGTCGTGGTCTCTGGCCCACGACAGCGGAATCATCCCGACTTTCCGTTGCGTGGCTTGACCGGCTGCGCGTTTGGCGGACCACCACCAACAGGAAGCTGGTCGGACGGCGCGAACGACCATGACGCGAGTACTGCCGGACCTCCGGACCGTTTGGCGGAAGTGCCGCCTGGCAAACTCTCGCCACCAACCCGTCTTGAGATACTGCTCGAACCTGAGCGCCGGTTCCTCTTCGTCGAATTCGATCACGACGAGAGTTCGCCACGGCCGGTGTTGTGTGCTTCCAACCTCGCCTGGGGATTCGATGTGACGCCAACATAGTACTGCGTCGGACTGCTCACGCTCTTGAGGATGTAAACGAATCGCCTGGATGTCGCCACGCTACGGCTGAACCAAAATCCGGACCAGCAAGGCGACTTCGGCAGAATGCTTGGAACCGACTGCCGGCAGCGTTGGATGTGGCCGTTTCTGCGACGTGGGTCGACGCATGATGTCGCAGGAACTTCAACAGCCTTCGCCTGCGATCGAGAGCGAAGGCTGGTGACCCTAACGTTCGCCAGTTGGAACCAGATTTACGGATGGGTCAGGCGCCTACATGCGTTCCAACGCGCGTTGGCTGAGCGCGCGCCCTCTTCTGTTCCGCCCACGTAAGTTCCTGAACGCTGCGGGGTCTATTCGGGCGCTGTCGGCAGCCATACGGCCCGTCCGTCTGGTTCAGGATTCTCTTGACTGTTACACGATGTAGTGGTACAGATCGTGCCATGTCAAGCCGTAGCCCAAGCGAGGCCCTTGTGCGCGCTCCTTTGACCGAGTTGGAGAACGAGGTGATGCAGGCAGTCTGGGATGCGGGACCATCCCCCGTAGAAGCCGTGCATGACGTCGTGTCGCGCAACCGGAAACTCAAGGAAGCGACGATTCGCACCATCTTGCGTCGGCTCGAGCAAAAGGGCTACCTACGGCATGACATTCAAGGCCGCGCTTATGTGTATCGGGCAGTGGAACCGGCACGCAGTCTCGCCGCGCGCGCTGTGCGCCAAATCATTGATCGTTTTTGTCGCGGGTCCGTCGAAGAACTGGTTAGCGGTATGGTCGAAGCCAAGGTGCTGACCAAGAGTGAATTGGAGACCCTTGAAGAGTTCGTTCGAGGTCGCCGTCGCACGAGCATGCAGCACGACAAGAAGAAAGGTACGTGAGATGGCATCTGTACTATTCGAATCTGCGGTGCGGGCCACGCTGTTGGCGGCGGCCGTGGCTCTGGTGCTGAGAGCGATGCGTATCGAGTCGCCGGCTGTGCGCCATGCGGCGTGGTCCAGCATAGTCGCGATCATGCTGCTACTTCCCGCCTTGGTGATGTGGGGGCCGAAAGCATCCTTCCGGATCCTGAGTCCCGAACCGACGCAGAGTACGTCACTGATGGCGACGCCCTCGGCCGCTGACGTCGTGGCGGTTCCTGCGGAGGCGCAAACGACCGCGATCGATGCTCCCCTGCGTTCTCGCTGGAGTTGGCGGACGTTCTTAACAGGGCTTTATTTGCTGGGTCTAGCGACGTTCTTGCTTCGGCTCGCCGTGGGTACCTTGCAGGTCCGAAGGCTAGTCCGCAGCGCCATTGTCGATAACGGCAACGTGACGCACGCAGCATGCTCAACACCCGTCACCGTGGGATGGCTGAACCCGATAGTGATTCTGCCCGCAGCTTGGTCGCAGTGGCCGCAGAGACAGCTCGAGGCCATACTCGCCCACGAAGGCGAGCACATTCGGCGACGCGATCCGCTTTTTCAGTGGGGAGCCCTGCTGAATCGAGCTGTGTTCTGGTTTCATCCGCTCGCGTGGTGGCTGGAACGGCATGTCTCTGCGCTCGCTGAAGAGGCGTGCGATGCTGCGGTACTGGCGCGCGGCCACGATCCCGGCGAGTATTCCGAGTACTTGCTGGACCTGGCGCGATCGGCGGCGCGTGCAGGTGGACGGGTCCCCACCTTAGGAACAGCCTTGCCCGGAGCGCGACTGCCGCACCGCATCTGTCAAATCCTTGATCGACGACCTGCCCCGAGCGTTTCAAAATTGCGGTTGGCTTGCACGGGTATGGTGTTCGCGATTGTCGGAGTGACGTTCGCGATAGGGAACTTGGCGCGTGCCCAGGTCGCACCAGCGGTAGACGTTCAACACCAGCCGAATACGCGCGAACTTGTGACTGGAACGTTGCCGGCAGCTATGTCGCCCGGTCCGGCGGAACGGGCTGGCGCGGCTCAGGCGAAGCCTTCGATCGGGGATACAGCGACCGTCATCGCTGCGAGCATTTCGCCGCCGTTTCACGCGGGATGGGACGGCATCAGGGGAAGCGGTTCCGTGGAGAGTCGTGGGACTGTTTGGTTCACCGACGATCTGAGCGATGTGCGGGCTCTGTCTGTAGATGGCCTTCTGTCGGTCGAGAGCCGCACGGCCTTCTTCTCTTCGCGACGGGTCGAGTTCCGCGAGCGCAACGGCGCCATCACGCGAGCGTACTACGTCGATGGTTCAGAGCGGCCGTGGAACGACGACGCGCGACTGTGGCTCGCGGCTGAACTGCCGTTCCTAGTGAGACGATCAGGGGTGGCTGCCAATGAAAGAGTTCAGCACATTCTTGCCACTCGTGGCCTGAGCGGCGCGCTCAACGAGATCAAATTGCTACACACGGACTCGGTGCGGGGACGCTATTTTCGCGCGCTGTTTGGAACCGGTCGCTTAGATGCAGGAGACCTGAATGCAGCGTTGAGCCTTGCAGGAAGTTTGATCAACTCCAGCGCCGAACTGTCTGAAGTCCTTCGGGCAGAACTTGCGGCGCGTCCCTTAGAAGATGGTGACGCCTTTTTCGACACGGTTGAACGTATCAGCTCTAGCGCCGAGAAACGGCGGGTGCTGATGGCGGTGCTCGATCAACCAAATCTGACCCTGCTGCTCCAGAGGGGGCTGTTGAAGGCCGCTGCGAGCATCGAGTCGAATGCCGAGTGCGCTAACGTGCTCGATGCATTTGCGAGCCGCTATCCGACTACAGACCACACTACACGGGAGTCTTTCCTGGCTGCGCTGGAGACGGTCGATTCAACCCACGAACGGAACCGAGTGTTAGCTACAGTCGTGAACCAAGACCAGCCCTCGAGGAGATGATGGCGATTTCCGTTGGGTCTCGCGCGCTTATGGCGGCGCTACTGACAGCGATGCTGTTTTGGAACCCGCTCACAGCGTTTGCGCAAATTTCCGCTGACGCGGACGTCGGCATCGTTCGGGATTTGGACGCCTTCATTGAGCGTGTGATGGCGACCGATTTGTCGCCTGGCGTCGGAGTCGCGGTAGTCCGGGGGGCCGATGTGATCTATGCAAAAGGTTTCGGCTTCGCGGACCGGGAGCGGCGCCGGCGCGCAACCGCCGACACGCAGTTCTACATTGCGTCGACGACGAAGTCATTCACGGCGCTGGCTGGCGCGCTGCTGGCTTCACGAGGACTGATCGATCTGGATATACCTCTCAGCCGCGCATTACCTGGCGCGAAGTTCCACTCTGAGGTTTCGCCAGATCGGATTACACTGCGCGATCTCCTCACGCACACGCACGGGATCAGGGGCGGGCCAATCGAAATTCGAACGGCATTCACAGGCGAATTCACGAACGCACAGCTTCTCGACATCCTGAAGTTTCACGCCCCGGCACCTACGGGTCGGTCATTCGCCTATAGCAATCTCGGCTATAACATCTTCGGGATGGTGCTCGACGAAAAGTTCAAAGAAGGATGGAAACAGGTGCTCCAACGTGAGGTGTTCGATCCGCTTGATATGCGGAGCACGACCGCGTGGATTTCCAAAGTCGATCCCAACCGATTGGCGCAGCCCTATGAGCTCCGCGCGGGCATTGCTCCGGAGCGAGTGGATTACGCAAAGCGCGACGAGAATATGCAGGCAGCAGGCGGACACGTAAGCACGGCCAATGATTTGGCTCGATATCTTATCGCGCATCTAAACGATGGGCGCATAGACGGCCGGCAGGCGCTTCCGAAGGCGGCGGTGGAGTTGACCCATCGTCAACAGGTCGAACAGAACCGGAACTACGGTTCATTTCATCGGTTCGGTTGGGGGCTTGGCTGGGATTTGGCAACGTACGATGGCGACACAATCCTGCAGCGCTTCGGGGGGTTTCAGGGGTTCCATTCTCACCTATCGTTCATGCCCGAACGGAACATCGGAGTAGTGGTACTCGCGAATGGCGGTGGTGCGAGTTCCTTCGTTGCCGACATGATCGCCACGTATGCATACGATCGCGTGCTCGCGAAGCCAACTTTGCTTGCGCGGAGCGAGGAACGGTGGAAGGCGTTCGTCGATGAGGTTGCGCGGGGACGCGCAGCGCTTGCTAAGGACCTAGCCACGCGGCAAGCGCGACCCCAAACGACGCCGCTACCGTTGGGCGCCTATGTCGGTACGTACGAAAGTCCGGCACTTGGCCGCATGGTATGGACGCTGGAAAATGGTCGCCTGCAGGTGCGCATGGGCGCTGCGGCCGGTGATGTCGAGGTTTTTAACGGCGCTCAGCATGAGTTCCGCGTCACGTTGACCGGTGGCGGGTCGGTGGTGGCATTCGATGTCACGCCGGGTGCGCGACAACCCTCAGGACTGCGCTGGGCCGACCAGGTTTTTACGCGTGTCCAATGATCGAGACAAGCTGCTCGTCGGCGGCAAACTTGTCTGGCGCGTGAGAACAAGGAGTGGTGAGCCGCATTTTCGCGAGTTGGAACCGCATCCGAGAATGGCTCGGGCGGCTCGAGCAACTGCGAAGGGTGGCCTGAGCCGACTTATGTTCGTCCCGCGACCCG
>DASRHX010000955.1:0-7563 GCA_035650295.1 Bryobacteraceae bacterium
TCCTTCAGCGCACACGAACTTGCCGGCAGCCGCATTCTGATTCCGCGCGCGGAAGTCGCTCGCGAGGTATTGCCCGACACGCTTCGCAAACGCGGCGCCACCGTCGACGTCGTGCCTGCCTACCGCAATGCCATACCCGAAGACGCTGCCACTCACGCCGCCGATGTCTTCGCGAACCCGCCGCAATGGGTCACCTTCACCGCTGCCTCCACCGTGAAAAACCTCCTCACCCTCATTTCCCGCGAAGCTCTCGCCAACACACGCATCGCCTCCATCGGACCCGTCACAAGCGAAACCTTGCTTAAGCACGGCCTCACCGTCGATGCTGAAGCATCGCCGTACACGATCCCTGGTATGATCGCTGCGATTCTACGCGCTGAGGAATAAGATGCGCTCGCTCGTCTACTATGTCGCCACTTCACTCGACGGTTGCATCGCACACCACGATGGAACCTGGGCTGGTTTCGTGGGCGAGGGTCCTCACGCTGACGATTATTTGGATTGGATGCGCTCTTGCTCGGCCGTCGTTATGGGCCGCGCGACGTATGAAATCGCACCTCGCATGGGCGTCGTCGATCCCTACCCCTACCTCGAAACCTACGTCTTCTCGGACACCCTCGCGCCCGTCGGCCATCCCAACGTTCACGTCATTCGCGACGAGGCTCGCGCTTACATCGCAGCCATGAAACAACGCACTGCCGCCAATGGCAGCACCGCGCCCATCTATTTCGCCGGTGGCGGAGCCTTCGGCGCTTCCATCCTCGCCGCCGGCCTCATCGACGAAGTCATCGTCAAGCTCAACCCGTTTCTCATGGGCGATGGCATCCGCGTCACGGAAGCGCTGCCGGCCATCGTCGCTCTCGAATTGATCGCGACGAAGAACTACGGCAACGGCGTGCTGCTGCTGAACTACAGGCCTACTCCGGCTCCCGCAGGGCAGTCATAACCATGCGATAGAACTCCGGGTGCGACTCCCAGGTTTGCGCCGTGATCAGACGGCCATCGCGCACCGCTTGTCTCGGGCTCCATTCGCCGCCCGCGCGCGTGACCTCGCTCTTCACATGCTCGTAGCAGGTAACCGTTCGCCCCTTGACGAGTTCCGCGGTCACCAGTACCTGTATTCCGTGGCAAATGGCGAACACCCATTTGCCGGTTGACGCCATCGTTTGGACCAGTTCAAGCAGGTCCGCCCGGTGACGCAGGTACTCCGGAGCGCGCCCGCCGATGAGCAATACGGCATCGAAGTCCCCGGCACGTGCGTCTGCCAGCGCCAGATCGGCAGTAGCGCCGTACCCGGGTTGGCGTTCGACGTAGGTATCCCAGCCAAGCTCAAAATCGTGGATCACCAAGTGCAGACGGCGCTTCGACGGCGCGGCCAGCACCGGCTCGTGGCCCTCTTCCAACATGCGGTGAATCGCATACCAGGTCTCATACGACTCGCCTCCATCACCGGTGACAACTAGAATTCGTTTGCCCATCGCCTCGCCATTCTATCCTGCGTGAAATAGACGGCATAATGAGAGCTGCCCCGAAAATGCCACTCGACTTCCATCATCGTTCCCCGTCGCCGGCCCTCGCCCGCTATGTCGACACGATGTGGCTTTCGCAAGGCACGCCGCCGAACCACAAAAAGGAGCGAGTTCTCCCCAACGGGGCGGCAGCCCTGATTTTCAACCTCGCCGAAGATCGCATTTACAGCTACGATCGCCAACGCCCGGAAATCAGTACTCATCAGAATGGCGCACTCATCGCCGGGCCACGGTCTCAATACGAAGTCATCGACACCGAATGCCAGCGCCTGCTCGCAGGCGTTGTGCTGCGTCCCGCCGGCGCTGCTCTATTGCTCGGCGTCCCCGCCTACGAGCTCACGGACGTCGACGTCCCCCTTGACGCCCTCTGGGGACGACCTGCCAATCGAATTCGCGAGCGTCTGATGCAGGCCCGCACGCCGGCGGCCACGCTCGAAACCCTGGAGCGTTGTTTGCTCGAACACCTGCCCGATTCGGAACCGCCGCTCGTGGTTTCCTACGCCTTGGCTCTGTTGAACCGCCCTGCCGCCGCACCGCCTCTCGCCGAAGTCGCCCGCGTCTCCGGGTTCTCCCAACGCCGCTTCATCGAATTATTCCGCTACCACACCGGAATCGGCCCCAAAACCTACCATCGCATCCAGCGCTTTCAGGATGCGTTGCGAAGAGCCCATGGAGGCCGCCTTGTTTCCTGGACCGATCTGGCGCTGTCGTGCGGCTACTATGACCAGGCCCATTTCGTCCACGATTTCCGCGCCTTTTCCGGTATCACGCCAACTGAGTACTCTGCAAACCGCTGCGTTTATGCCAGTCACGTGGCCTTACCTGCCTGAGACGTCAATTTTTTCCAATACCGGCGCTGTCTGCTTCGGGCACAATGTCCCCATGAGTTACAAAGCACCCGGCTTCACCGCCGCCACTCCCTATCTCTGCATCGAAGGAGCCTCGGCCGCCATCGACTTCTACAAAAAAGCGTTCAACGCCGTCGAAACCCATCGCGACGTCGCCGAAGATGGCTCCATCCGCCACGCGCAAATCCTCATCGATGACGCACACTTCATGATCTCCGACTACAAGCCTCAGTACGGCCTCATGAAAAGCACGCAGCAAAACGTCACTCCGGGCGTGGCTATCTTCCTCTATCTACCCGACGCCGATGCCACTTTCAAACAAGCCATCGCAGCCGGTGCGAAGGAAATCATGGCCATGTCCGATCAGCACTACGGCCGCACCGGCGGAATACAAGACCCCTTCGGCATCCTTTGGTGGCCCACAACACACAAGGGCTGATTTGTTGGTTCGATCTGGCGTGCGCGGTAGAATGAAGAACTACCCGCATGCCCTCCACGCTCACGACGAATCCCAATCACAGCGAAACGGTCGAAGCCTCGGGCCACCTCATCGACTCGCACATTATGGAGCAGATTTTTGACACGGTGGTCGAGTTCAATGGCCGCTTCGAAGTCGAAGATTTCCACATCGGCCGCACCAATTCCGATCCGTCGCGGCTCCGCATGCGTGTCGAAGCTCCATCGCGCGAAGCACTCGACCGGATGCTCACGCAACTAATCGGCTTCGGATGTTCGCCGGTCGAACACGGGGATGCCGTGCTGGAACGAGTCGAACGCGACTGTTGCGCCCCTCTGGATTTCTACTCCACCACCAACCACAAAACACTTGTTCGCTACGAGGGCGATTGGATTGAAGTAGACAATCAACGCATGGACGCGATGATCGTCATCAAGGACGGCGTGGCCTCCTGCAGGCGCCTTCGCGACCTGCGCGCGGGAGACATGGTGGTCACCGGAATGCGCGGCATCCGCGTGCTGCCGGAGTCGAAGGAGCGCGACCGGCATGCCTTCGCGTTCATGTCGAATGGCATTTCTTCCGAGCGCCAAGTCGAAACTGCCGTGCGGCAGACGGCTGCATTGATGCAAACGACCAAGGAAGCGGGCTTGAAAATTGTAGTCGTCGCTGGTCCCGTGGTTGTACACACCGGCGGCGTAGGCGCGCTTTCGCAGTTGATTCGCAACGGCTGGGTAGACTCCCTGCTTGCCGGAAATGCGCTTGGCGTCCACGACATCGAATCGGCTCTGCTTGGCACCTCTCTGGGCGTGCGGCAAACCGACGGCCGGCAGGAAGAACACGGCCATCGCAATCATATGCGCGCGATCAATGCCATCTATCATGCCGGGAGCATCGCCAAGGCTGTTGAATCGGGCAAGCTTACCTCCGGCGTTATGTATGAAGCCGTGAAGGCCGGCATCCCATTCGTGCTCGCTGGTTCCCTACGTGATGACGGGCCGCTGCCCGACACGATTACCGACATGAATGCCGCGCAGGACGCCTACGCGGAAAATCTGCGAGGCGCAGGTCTTGTGCTTTGCTGCGGCTCAATGCTGCATTCCATTGCCACCGGAAACATGCTGCCTAGTTGGGTGAAAATCGTTTGCGTCGATATTAACCCCGCTGTCGCAACCAAGGTCAGCGATCGCGGAACCGGGCAAGCGGTGGGCGTGGTCACCGATGTGGGTCTGTTTCTTGATCTACTGGCGAGGAACCTCTGCCATGCCTAAGAAGGTCAAGTCTTCCACACTCGGCTACACCGATGAGCATGCCTCGTCGGGAGTCCATGCCGCCCTTCCGGAAATCGAATGCTGGCCGAATCAGTTCGCCGGGTACGAGATCGAGATCTCGAGCCCGGAATTCACTAGCTTGTGTCCGAAAACCGGGCTTCCCGATCACGGCACGATCGCCTTGCATTACATGCCCGACAAACTGTGCCTGGAACTAAAGAGTTACAAGATGTACCTGCTCGCCTATCGCAATCTCGGCATCTTCCAGGAGAACGCCACGAATCGCATTCTGGAGGACATCGTGCGTGCCTGCCAGCCTGTTTGGGCGAGCGTCACAGGCGAATTTACACCGCGCGGCGGGGTGTACTCGAAGATCACGGCCAGTTATTCGAAGCAAGCCGTCGAAGCATCCCGGCGCGGCGGGAGCCGTAAGCGTGGCTGATCCGGTGTTCCAAACCGACCCGAAGTTGGCGGAGCTCGCGCACTTGGTTTCGGAGATTCGGGAACGGGTCCGTGCGCGCCACGCATCCTCCACGGGCGGCGCCATCGATCTTCCCCTTCCCGATCTGACACCTTTGCTGCACGCCCGCGATGCCGCCCAAGCGAAGGTGGCCGCGATTGGAAGCGTTAACCCGCGTCCCGGCGGTGCAATGAATAGCATCGTCCAAGCCGTCAAGCGCAACATCGCCCGCGGACTGGGTTGGTTTGTGCGCGACCAGGTGGACTTTAACCGTGAGATACTGCGCGCGCTCAATGCGACCCTGGATGCCCTGGACGAATCTAACCGCACGATCGCTCGCCTGGCGGCGACTGCCGGCGACCTTTCCAATCGGGTTGGCGAACTTTACGACATGCGGGCGCATTGGCAGGCATGGCGCGCGGAATGGGAGTACAAGCTGGTCGTAAACGAGGCGCACTTCGCGCGCTCGACTTCCGAGCTACAACACGCGTTCCAACACCGGGTTACGCTTGCAGAAGAGAATTTCCGCAATCAACTGGCAGGCCAACACAGCGACTATTTGGCCGCCCTGGAACGTGCCACCGCGGAAGTCCAAAAGAAGTTGTGGGAAGATCTCGCCCGCATCCGCGCCGAATACGAGTCCCTCATCCATCACGAGCTGCGGCTGGTGCGCCAACGTGGGCTCGCGGCGGCCACTCCTGTCAGTGCCGGCGCCTCCCCGGTCGGCTACGATTCGCCCGAGATCGATTGGCTAAAATTCGCCGAGAAGTTTCGCGGGTCGGCTGATTATGTGCGTCGTAATCAGCAGCAATACGTCGAGCGTTTTCGAAACGCAACCGCTGAAATCCTGGACGTTGGTTGCGGCCGGGGCGAATTCCTCCAGTTACTCAGCGAAGCTGGAATCCCGGCCCGTGGTATCGAAGCTTCCGCCGAACTCGTGGCTCTATGCCGCGAACAGGGCCTGCAGGCCGAACAGGCGGACCTGTTCATGTATCTAAACGCCCAACCTGACAATTCGCTGGGCGGAATCTTCTGCGCCCAAGTGGTCGAACATCTAAGCGCCTCCGACGCCCTGCGTCTGGTTAAGCTCGCCGCTGCCAAGCTCAAACTGGGTGCCGTGTTTGTCGCCGAGACCCCCAATCCCGAGTGCCTTGCCATCTTCGCCACGCACTTTTATATCGATCCCACTCACACGCGGCCGCTGCCTCCCGCGCTCCTCGCCTTCTATTTCGAGGAAGTGGGATTTGGACGCATCGAGATTGTCCGTCTCGCGCCCGCCATTGATTCCATGCCCGCTCTGAAGGACCTGCCCACCAGCGTCCGCGAGGCCTTCTTCGGCTCGCTCGACTATGCCTGCGTGGGCATCAAGCTCTGATACAGCGCCTTCTGCTTCTCGCCAATCGCTCGCCAACCATAGAGCTCGCTCACGCGCTCGCGCGCCGCCCGGCCACGTGCCCGGCGCACGTCCGCATCCTCTAGCTCCTGAATGGCCGCTGCAAACGCTTCACTAGTGTCCGCAATGGACACACACTCGCGCAGATCCTCAAGACCATTGACTCCGCCCGATGTGGAAACAACGGCCTTGCCCATGGCCATCGCTTCCATGATCTTGATGTTCGTCCCTGCGCTCGCCAACAGCGGTGCGATCACCACCGAGGCGCGACGGTAAGCTGGTCGTGGGTCGCTGACAAACGCCTCCAGTTCGATTCCCTCTTGCTCGAGCGCAAGTTGCGCGCGGCCCCGGAACAGATCGAGAAAATACTCCGGCCTCTTCCCGGCAATCACGTGCAGGGTGTACCCTTCGAGCCGGGGCCACACCTCGCGCAAAAACCACTCGAGCGCCAGCACATTCGGCAGATGAGCGAACGATCCGATGAACAACAGCCGCTTCACCTCGGGCTCCACATCGGACGGCGTAAAACGCTCTAGATCGACGCCGTTGGGCAACACGACTACATTCGGCACTCCCACCGTCTGCGCGTCCTTCTCCGACATCACCACGACCCGGTCCACGTTTCGCCAAGCCGCGAGTTCGAACAGCGCCCACCGCTCGCATTGCTTCCGTGTCTCCCAATCGTCTTTCTCTCGGAGTAGCTGCTCATAGAGGTCGACCGTCACATCGTGCTCCACCATCACCGTTCGCGCCGGCGCGCAATCCTTCGCATACTGTGCCATCTGCGTGAACTCCAATTGCACCACCACCGGTTTCCACTTCCGTACCAGCTGCGGCAGGAGCGCATGCATCACCGGTTCATTGAACTCCTCCACCACATCCGGCCTCTCCGTCAACGGCCGCGCATGCGATCCCTCGCGCCGCACCACCACAATCTCCACGCACAACTCCATCAACTCGGCAGGCGGAGTCTCCAATTCACCTGCGAAATACACCAGCACCTGATCGAAATCCCGCGCCCCCTCTCGCATCAAATTGAACATCCGCACCGCGCCCCCATGCGAAAGTGGAAACGGCACATACGAACTCACTACCATCACGCACGGCCGGCCCGTCTCCTTCCCGGAACGGAAGACGGCATGCTCCCCTGACCCCAGCGCCAGCACCAACTCTTCATCTTCGCCGCACGCCACGCCACGTCCCTCGTCCGCTACTCTTGCCGCCCACGCCAGCGCCTCTAGTGCCGCCTCATCCGGCTCCTGCCGCGCCGCCAGATGATTTAAGTGACGGATCGCCGCGGTCCATAGCCGCGTAAACACCACCGGCGACGCAATACTCGAAACCATCCACCGCAGGAAATTCACCTTTACCGCAACGTCCAACTCCAGCGCCGTAAAGTACCGGCTGGTTGTCGCTCGATGCCGGTGCACCACCTTCGCCCCCGCCACAAACACGCTCGGCCATCCCCTCTGCCACGCGCGCCAGCCAAGATCGAGGTCCTCCACATACGCAGGCACGAACTGCTCCCCGAGCCCACCCAGCTCTGCCAGCTTCCCCGCATCGAGTAGCGAACAACCACCGCTTCCATACAATACGTACGTCTGATCC